>JAYYQC010000370.1:0-10542 GCA_036128675.1 Myxococcota bacterium
TAAGCATCTGAAAATGTTAACTAATTTACTTTAGATCAATTTTTTAATCGATCGCGTAAATTTTCCTAAAGTTTTGGAGAATTCCGTCGATGTCGCCCGTAGGAGAGTCTAGGTGACTCCCCTAATAGTGCGAGCGCTGAAAGCGCGAATAGCTGATATAGGTGGAGCCCCAAAAATCCACCGCCCAGCAATATGAACCTATAACGGTTCCATAAACAGAAAGGACACAAGGTATGACTCTGTCAGTCGTTACCAACCTCTCCTCGATCAGAGCGCAGAGGAATCTCACGAAGGCTACCGATAGCCTAAGTGGGCACATCGAGAAGTTATCATCCGGATTACGTATCAACCGGGCGTCGGACGACGCCGCGAGGAGTGCAATCAGTGCGCAGATGGCCGCCAACCTAACCGGCCTCAAGCAAGCTGAGCGTAACTCCAACGATGCTATTAGCATGATTCAGACCGCCGAAGGCGGAATGAACGAGGTAAGTGGCATCGTTACCCGAATGCGGGAGCTTTCCGTTCAAGCGGCAAGCTCCGGCACCATGGACACCACTGAGCGTGGCTACTTAGACCAAGAGTTTCAGTTGCTCGAATCCGAGCTTAACCGAATCGTCGAGGTCACTGAGTACTCAGGCGTCAAGCTGATCAATGGCGACCAAAGTGCCGGCATCGATTTCCAGGTAGGTTTTAGTAACAGTGCCAATGACCGAATCTCGGTCTCGATTAGCTCTGTCAACGGAACCTCTCTAGGACTTGATGACGAAAACCTAAGCTCGGCCACGGGTGCCGCCGCAGCTCTCACAGCATTGGATACAGCTCTTCAGAGCGTTTCAACTGCCCGTGCGAGCCTCGGTGCTACTCAGAACCGGCTCACCATGACCATCAGTAACCTTGGCTCAATGTATGAAAACACCGCTGACTCGCTTTCGCGACTCCGCGATGTGGACGTCGCGGAGGAGACTGCTGCATTCACCAGGACCAAGATCCTGACGGATGCCGCAACATCAGTATTGGCCTCGGCCAATACGATTCCTCAGTCCGCTCTAAAGCTTCTTAGCTGAAGAGTTCGGCCTGACGGGCTCATTGAACTCATCAAATGAGTTCGTTGGGTCACGCTTTCGGTAAACGCACTTATTTTAATACTAAAGCGGCGGGTAAAGACCCGCCGCTTTTCGTTTTTTAGTGGATGAAGTGTCTGGTTGCGCTCACTTAGTCACCTTGAGCTGCATCCGTATCTTGCGATGACACCGAGTTGGCACCTGCTTTCCCACCGGTTTGAGTGCTGCTTTCTTGGGGGTTAACCTTGGGTCGCGAGCCTTCTTGCAACTTACGTAGTTTAGGCGATTTCAACGTCGGAGCCTTTGCTCCCGCCGCACTCTTTTCTTCGACAGCTTCATCTTTTGCTGGTGGCACTGGATACTCACCAAAGATTTTCCAAAACCTCTTCTCATCTTTGTCGAAGTTTAGATTCTTTGTCATTCGATAGAGTTTCACGCTCTTCACATGTCGCTCGTCAGGCTGCTGATTATCCCAATGCTTTCCAACCGCCCAAGCGAGGCGGTTCCTCATCGAAGGCTCCTTGAAGTGCTTATTCGATTTTGCAAACGCGAGGCGCCAACGATAATTATCCCAAAAGACCGGGTTTGGGTGCCGAGGCCGAGCGTAATTCACCGGTGTCCCATTTTGCAGAATATCGACAACCTCGCCGGACTCCAACTCTGCTTTCGCTACATACCATTGCAGCTTGCGATTGGGGTTCGTGAAGAGCCCCCAATTTTGATAGAGATTTGGCGTACGAATCACATTCCAAGCACTCCATGGCCAGTCGATATCGTAGACCTTCATTCCTTCAAAGGCTGTCACCCAGTACACCAAACTCAAAAAGGCTATACTAGAAAAGCTTCCAGCCTTCACCACTGAATACGGCAAAACACGGCATTCTTTGCTTCGAACAACTTCTAGAATCTTGATCCCGAATGACTTAAATCTCCCTAATTCCCAAAAATGCGACGGCAATAAAACCAGGAGAGCCGGCGAAGTGTAGAGCATGAAAAAGCCAACATCCAACGTTACAAAGATGCCGAAATTGAGCCCCAGCAAGGCGACAATTGCACCGATGCGAACCCACCCATTCAAGAGTCCGGCAGGAAGTAAAAGAAGCCATGGCCATAAGAGTTCAAACCAGGGCGTCGCAATCGATGGCAGCACCAACAGAGACTGAAATTCGCTCAACCAAACACCAAGTGGTTTAACCAATAGGTTCATGTGAAATGCGTTCAAGAGCGCATCCCCTCGCTGCCAGGAATTCGGTCCGATTTTTGCGGCACCTGCTGCGCAATACGTGATAACAAGTTGTGAGATGAAGAGAAATCCACCCAATTGCGCAAGCCTCTTCGAACGCGTCTTTTCCGCGCCGGTTGGGACAAATGCGAACGCCAAGAGCAGAAGCGTCGAGAGTTTATCTCCCCCATAGACCATGAGAGGATTTCTCAAAACGAGAGACCCGAGCAAAAACCATCCCAGAAAGGCTGATATCCGAGGAAATACGCCTAATCCCATCGCGATTGCGAGCGATATTTGCGTACCAAAAAGAAGATCCATGTACCAATCTGGCCCCCAATGGATACTCCAATAATAAGGCTTCTTTCCCCAAACGTTCATCCAAGCTTCGTGTGTCAAGACGCCTGTGTCCGAAAAGAAGAACTCGGAAAATTGCCAGCGACGAATCAAGTCAACAACCAACACCACCGCAAAGAGAAGCCGTCCGACCCGAACAGAGCGGTCATCGAGGGCAAAATCAAAAAATGCACGCAACTGCTGCACTGGCTTCACAATCATCGTCTCCTACGGAAAGCCTAAGGCTCCTCGACCTCGTCTTTCACCCAAGATAAGTACGGTGCATAGCCGCCATCAATCCCGGTAAAGATACACTCCGGCACATCATAAGGGTGTTCTTGAGCAATGAGTTCAGTAATACGTGACTGCGCCGCTTGAGTTGTCTTCACAATCATAAGCGTCTCTTGGTCTATCTGAATCTTTCCTTGCCACCGGTACATAGATTCAATCGAGGGAATCAGATTCACACACGCGACGTAGCGAGAGTCCAAGAGTTTTGACGCCAAGGTTTTGGCGACCTCCAGCGAGGGTGCGGTAATCAGCCCAATGCTTAGGTTAGAGTTCTCGCTGTTGGTTACAGTTTCCATCATCATGAGGTTCTCGTATCGAAAGCACGGAACCGTTACAACTTGGGACGCCTTTGACATGATGCGTCAAACCCATTAAACTTGAAGCCGAGCATTAGGAGGTTTCTATGTCTTTTCCTCAACCGTTTTATCGTTGGCGACCACATCCATGGCATGGCTTGAGCCCCGGTCCTGATGCTCCCCGTCAAGTCTTAAGCTATATCGAACTGACCCCTTTCGACTCCGTGAAATACGAAGTCGATAAGACCACTGGATATATCAAAGTTGACCGACCGCACCGCTCATCTTCTCTCCCACCCGCGCTCTATGGTTTTATTCCACAAAGTTACTGTGGTCCCAGGGTGGCCGCGCTCTCTCCGGTAGCCGAATCTGGCGATAAGGACCCACTCGACATCTGTGTTTTGAGCGAACGTCCTATTGGTAAATCGGATATTGTCTTGCACGCGACGGTTGTTGGAGGGCTGCAGATGGTCGATGACGGCGAAGCTGATGACAAAATCATCGCAGTACTGCGTAACGATCACATGTGGGGAGAAGTTCGAGATATCTCCGAGTTACCGGGCGTATTGACCGAGAGGCTCAAGCACTACTTCAACACCTATAAGATGCAAGACGGTAAGCCCCATAACATATCGATTGAAGCCATTTACGGCTACGAGCACGCGGCGAAGGTCATCGAAGCCAGTTTAGCGGATTACAGCGACGAGTTTGGCGGTTAGAATTTCATTCCGCGATACTTCGGGGCAGCTTTAGCCAGCATCTTGAGTTCATTGAGGTAGAGCTCACCACCGAAACGAAAACCAGGGTTCAGGAGCAGCGAACCGGGGCTCACGGACACGAGTGGTGGGAAGAGCTCGAAGCCTTTCATGGTGAGCGCGGCTGGTTGAGCCACCGAAAAAAGCGCTCGGGCTTCGTCACACGTAAACGCCACAAATACCGGCATAGACTGCAGGTACTCCGAGATGAACCACTTGGATGGGTCCTGCCTCGCAATCTCCGGTGAGACCCCTGGCTGGAGGGCTATTTGGAGGTCGCTAATCATCAACATCTGATAGACGCGCTGACGCTGGTTGTCTGTCTTGCCCATCGCGAGAGATTTCATCGCCTGATGAAGCTGGGTCACAGTATCGGGTCGCTCTAAGTCATTTGTATTCATAAGCTTTTCTATCCTTCGATGTACGAACTCGGCAGAATTTACATATTGGCCTCAGTCGGTCATTTTTCAATCCGACTCAATGGACTATAAGCAGTTTCAATCGTGGAGGGGGAAAAATCATGCGAGTAACCATCAATGGGCGCGGTTTCGGGGTTGAGAAGCTCGGCGAATCCGGTCCGAGGGTCGTGTTGATCATGGGTTTTGGCATGAGCCGGATCGGGTGGTTTCCACAGGTCGATGACCTGAAGTGTGACCATCAATTACTCACGTTCGACAATCGCGGCACCGGTGAGAGCGACCCAGTAGACGATCCCTACACGTTAGACGACCTCGCTGATGATACCGTTGCGCTTATGGACCATGTCGACTGGCCGGATGCCCATGTCGTCGGTGTCTCCATGGGAGGGATGGTGGCACAGCACCTCGCGCTGCGACACCGCGAGCGCGTGAAAAGTTTAACATTGATCGCCACGAGTCCAGGGCCGGCCAATCTCCTTTTGCCTACGATTGAGGGGCTGAAGCAATTCGCCAAGGCCAACACAAGTACCGATGAGGCGCGCCTGAGGGCCTTACTTAACCTTCTCATTCCTCCCCCCTTTCACTCACGTGTTGAGGCAGACCCGCGCTGGCATACCTTTAAATCAGACTTCCTAAACCCAATTCCGCGAAAGACCATGGTCATGCAATTGCGCGCGGTGGCACTTCACAACACCGCCAAAGACCTTCGTCAGCTCTCGGGCCTCCCGACTCTCGTCATTCGCCCCGACAGCGATGTCCTCATACGCCCGTCCAACTCAGACCGACTCGTAGATTCGATCACCGGTGCGAGGCTTTTGACATTCCCTGAAGCGGGGCACGGAGTCGGTTTTCAGTGCGCAGAAGAGGTCAACGCCCATTTAAGAGCACATATCGCGGCGAAAGAAAGCCGAATCTAAACAATAGACTGGGAGGTTTTCAAAGATGCAGCGAACACTTATCGTCGGGGCGAGCCGAGGTATCGGTCTCTCGCTTAGTCAGGTCTACAAAGCTCTTGGGCACCAGGTCATCGGGACCACAAGAACCCCAAACGAGGCGCTCGAAGCTACCGTGGACGAGGCCTGGACCGGAGTAGACGTCACAGCCGAATCGCTGGAAGACAAGCTTACCACCGCACTTCAGCAACGGACGCTCAATCGCCTGATCATCGTCGCGGGAATCCTAGAATCCGACGATCTGTCCAGTCTCGCACCCGACTCGCTAAAACGTCAATTTGAGGTCAATGCTGTGGGCGCATTGCGAAGCGCCGCCGCACTTCGAGGATTTATGGCCCCAGATAGCGTGATTGCTTTTATAACAAGCAGAATGGGCTCCATTGCGGACAATACCAGTGGCGGCTATTACGGCTACCGAATGTCCAAGGCGGCGCTCAACGCCGGAGCTAAGAGTTTGGCGATTGATCTGGCACCTTCCCAGGTGAATGTGGCGATTTTACACCCGGGATTTGTGCGAACTGACATGACAAATGGACAAGGTTTCATCGACCCTCGGACCTCAGCTGAGATGCTCAAAGACCAGATCGAGTCTTGGAAAACCGAGAATACGGGCATTTTTAAGCATGCGAGTGGCGAAATTTTGCCCTGGTAAATTTGTGTCGACGATCACGTCGCCAATTGTTGCAAAGCGTCATAACTCCTTTAGCAACCCATCAATTTACGAACATTTATGATAAGAGTCGGATGAGTATGGGCAATTTCTATCGAATTAGAACGCATTTTTATTGAAACGACGCTCGCAATCAGGCAGTTCGCTTGTCCAGAATGGCTAGGATTATTACAATCACTATCGGGTCACCGGCTTCGGTATGGTCCGACCACGCCGCGTCGCGGTTATCAATAACTCGTGTAAATTCGCGTCTCTCTGCACAGTACTTTCTAACGCATGATAAGAAATCGCTAACTTCGGTCTACCCACAGGGTCGACAGCCGTGATAACTATTGCGGCGAACTTTTGGTCTTAAAGAAATTAAGGTGAGCAGAAATGAGCTTGTTTCACTTTCCGCCTTGGACGAACAAAATCAAGTATCTCCTCGGCGCAGGCCTCGCGGGGGGTGCATTCTATGCATTCCTCATCGTCAACTTTGGCTTCTCGCCGAAGACTACCGACGTCGGTTATCAACCCGAACAACCGGTCCCTTTCAGTCACGCGCTACACTCTGGCCAGCTGGCCATCGATTGTCGCTACTGTCACACCACGGTTGAGAACGCGAAGCATTCTGCGGTCCCCGCAACGGAGACCTGCATGAATTGCCACTCTAAGTTGCATACGCAGAGTGAGAAGCTTGCACCAGTTCGAGCGAGCTGGGAGAGCGGAAATCCGGTCGAGTGGGTACGTATCCACGACTTACCAGATTATGTGTATTTCAACCACGCAGCGCACGTACAGCGCGGTATCGGCTGCGTTTCGTGCCACGGACGGATCGACCACATGGAGGTCGTTTTCCAACATGAGACACTCAGCATGGGTTGGTGCATCGAGTGCCACCGCGAGCCTGAGAAGCACCTCCGCCCGGTCGAATTCATCACTGCGATGGACTGGAAGCCTTCGGACCCAACTATTGGTCTGAAGCTTAAGGAAATGAACAACATCAACCCTTCACAGGACTGTTCAACATGTCATCGCTAAAAAACGATTTAAACGAAAAGCAGTATTGGCGAAGCCTTTCGGAGTTAGCTGACACCGAGGAATTTCAGTCCTACGTCAGCAAAGAGTTCGCCGACGTTCAGGTCGGTGAAGAAGGGTCAGTATCCCGGCGTCGCTTCATGCAATTGATGGGCGCATCCGTAACACTCGCCGGGACGCCCGGTTGCTGGTGGGAGGGTCACGGCTTTTGGAAAGAGGAAAAGATCCTTCCACACGTCCGCCGGCCACAGGGCTGGGCCCCAGGAACCACGAAGCAGTACGCCACTGCAATGGAAATGGACGGGGTAGCACAGTTGCTTCGCATCGACAGCGCCGATGGTCGTCCGATCAAAGTCGAGGGGAACCCCGAAGACAGCGCGGGCCGAGGGGCGTCGAATGCATACGCACAAGGCAGCGTTCTTGGTCTCTACGACCCGGATCGGAGCAAGAAGCCAGCTCAAAAGGTTAAGGGTGCCTTCCGCGATATCACGCTCGACCAAGTGGACAAAGCGGTGGCAACAGCAACCGCGGATCTCGCTAACGGCGTTGGCATGGCAGTCCTCGCCGAGCCCTCAAGCTCACCCAGCTTCGCACGACTAAAAGCTGAGTTCATGGCAAAGTACCCAGAAGCAACCTGGGTAACCTACTCTCCGATTCATCGCGAAAACGAGATTGCGGGTTCAGAGAAAGCGTTTGGACAGCGCGCTCGTGCGCAATACGACTTCACGAAAGCGAAAGTATTCCTCGCGATTGACTCGGACGTCCTCTCCACCCATCCGAACGGTCTCCAGCACGCTGCCGATTGGGCTTCTCAACGGAACCCAGAATCTGGCTCAATGAACCGGACATACGTCATCGAGAGCACCTTCTCAGGCACCGGAGCTACCGCGGACCACCGCTATCCGGTACGTCCCAGCCAGGTAAAAGCTTATCTAGTGAAGCTCGAAGACGAAGTTCGACGCATCAGTGGGCAGCCACGTCTCACCGGCGAATTTACTTCGGGAGCAATCATCGATGATGCTAAGTGGGTCACGGCGATAGCAAAGGACCTCGCTGCGAATGCTGGCGCTTCACTGGTAACCGTCGGTGCCGGTCAAAGTCCAGACGTTCACGCTCTCGCGCATCGTCTTAACGCCCTCCTCGGGAACGTCGGCAAGACCATCAACTACACGACAGAACCATCCGAGAGTAATGGTGTCGCGAGCCTACGCGGGCTTACAGAGAAGATGGCGAAAGGCGAAGTGGCATTCCTCGCGATGCTCGGCGGTAACCCAGTGTACGACGCGCCAGTCGACTTCAAATTTGCAGACGCCTTGGCGAAAGTCAGCTTCTCAATGCATTTGAGCCTATACCGAGATGAAACATCGCTAGCATCGACATTGCACGTTCCTGCGTCTCACTACCTCGAGAGCTGGGGCGACAGTCGTCGCTGGGATGGAACCGTCGCAGTCGTCCAACCCCTTATTCGTCCGCTCTACGCGTCTCGCACTAAGAGCGAAGCGCTGGCGGCAATTACCACAGGTAAAACCGGCGATGATAAGGCTCGATTGGGTACAACCATCGACGAAGCCTTCAAGCCCACGCAGCCCACCGAGGCGGATGCAGAAGTTCCGGCTGAAGCCGTCGCTGAAGTTACCGACGAAGCTGCTGCGCCTGCCACAGCTACAACGGATGACCCTGAGCTCAAGGCTTTGAAGCTGCTCAACGGAAACGAGCGTCGTTGGCGTAAGATTGTCCACCGAGGTCTTATCGATGGAACAGCGTATCCAGTCATTGATACGACCGTTCAGCCTTTCAGCGTGAGCAACTGGGACAAGACCACCGTGAAAGCATCCAGCAACCTAGCCAACGGCGAATTCGAAGTAGTGTTCTTCGAGGACGGTAAGGTGCACGACGGCCGCTTCGCGAATAATGGCTGGCTCCAAGAAACGCCAAACGGCATCACCAAGCTAACCTGGGACAACGCGGCACTCGTATCGCCAAAGACTGCACGCAAGCTCGGCTTGGTGGAAGAAGACGTTGTGACCATTAAAACCGGTGACCAGTCCATCGAAGCTGCTGTTTCGGTACTTCCTGGACAACCTACGGGTACAGTAGGACTTGCTTTTGGCTACGGTCGAACCGAGTCGGGTGTTGTCGGTGGCTCGAAATCGCAAGGAATCGCTAGCCCCGGGGTCAGCGTCTACAACCTCCGTACTGCAGACGGTCAGTGGCATCGCCCAGGTGTTACCATCGAAAAGACCGGACGTTCTTACACCCTCGCTGGTGTTCAAGACCACCATGCCATCGATAAGACCGGTATGGAGGAGCGTGAGCGACGAGCAGTTACTTTTATTCGCGAAATGGACCTGGATACCTACAAAAAGAATCCAGCGACCGCGAACGAGAAGTACGATACTTTTCCGAAGCACAAGCTTCTTTCGCTCTTCGACCAGCACAAATACGAGGGTCACAAATGGGGTATGTCGATCGACCTCACGTCATGTACTGGCTGTAACTCGTGCGTGGTTGCCTGCACCGCCGAAAACAACGTTCCGGTAGTCGGCAAAGACCAGGTCAAGAAGGGTCGCGAAATGCACTGGCTCCGAATCGACCGATACTTCGTCGGTGATGAGGAGTCGCCGGAAATGTTGTCTCAGCCACTCGGATGCGTGCAGTGTCAAAACGCGCCATGCGAGCAGGTATGTCCGGTTGCCGCTACCGTTCACAGCGCAGAAGGCCTTAACGACATGGTCTATAACCGCTGCATCGGTACCCGTTACTGCGCGAACAACTGCCCATTCAAGGTACGACGCTTTAACTACCACAACTACCACGAGGACCTTAAGGACTCGAAGAACAAGGTTAAGACGATGGTCTTCAACCCGGAAGTATCCGTTCGAGTTCGAGGCGTCATGGAGAAGTGCACCTACTGCGTTCAGCGCATCAAAGAGGCGAAGCTCGTGGCTCTTAATGAGAAGCGAACCCTACGCGACGGTGATATTCAGACTGCGTGCTCTCAGGCATGCCCATCGAATGCCATCGTCTTTGGTGACCTCAACGATAAGAACAGCCGAGTTGCGAAGCTTCAAACCTTGGCGCGCTCCTACGCGATGCTCTTCGAATTGAATATTCGGCCAAGAACTCAGTACCTCGCCAAAATTAGAAATCCTAACCCAGAATTGAAGGTGTGAACACGATGAGCTCAGTAACAGCACCCCATGACCCGTTGGATAATAGCGGCGACAATCCGGCACAACGGGCAGACTTGGTCTTAGGTGGCCGAACGATTTCAGATATCTCTGATATTGTTTGTGAAATTCCTGAGAAGCAAAACATCAATCGAAACTGGTGGATTGCCTTCATCATCGCGGTACACGGCGTGGCACTTCTCGGTGGCTGTATTGCGTATCTCTTTTGGGAAGGCGTTGGTATCTGGGGCAACATGAACCCCGTTTACTGGGGCTGGCCAATTGTAAACTTTGTATTCTGGGTTGGTATCGGTCACGCGGGAACCTTGATTTCTGCGGTCCTCTTCCTCTT
>JAYYQC010000371.1:0-2956 GCA_036128675.1 Myxococcota bacterium
AGGTCCTGACCGTGAAAGAGCAGTGGAGAGCCCCGCTCGGTCCAGATGGTCTTGTAGGCTTCGCCTGACTTCGCTGGGCGAAAAGGAAGAATGATGAGGTTCAGGAGGAGCCACTTACCAATTGGATTGATATCGATGACCCGAGGGTCATTCAAAAATTCCCTTAAATAACGGCGGACATCTGGAGTATCGGTGCTGTCAGGCGTACCCAGGTTTACCAACATGATTCCGAGTGGGCGGTTATCGGTCATTCTCTATCTCCTAGTCGGCCTTACATTAGTGATCCGACCCCCACGGTGTAAAGGGCTAGGGTTCTAGGATCTCTTCAAGAACAAGGATCGGTTCGTCAGGGATGAGGTCTGGCTTGAGAGTAATCGAAAATTTAAAGGCGTAGCCCACATCTTCGTCACCACCAAGTATCGTTTGGGTTACCTCAAATTGGCCTGGTCCGGTCGGTTTGAGCTGATGGTACTCGGAGAGTCGTGATCGATGGCCGAAGAACGGGATGAACTCGTTATTCTTCATCTCTTTGAAGAGTGTCTCTAGCCTCGCTTGGGTTTCATCGTCTTGTTGTCCCAGCATCCGGGATGCTTCGTCGAAACGCTGGTTCGAAAACTCACGCAAAAATGTGTGGGCATCGGTTCGCACCCGCGCTGCGCACTTTTTACGGTCGGCCATAAGCTGGTCGTAATAGGTTGGCTCGGGGGCTTCGTCGTTCCCCTCGCTCTCCGATGTGGGGGTGAGTCGTCGCTCCCATTCCTGAACCAGGCTTGAGTCGACCCTGGCCAAGACCCCACGAAAGTACGCGATGCATTCCTCTAGGTCTTCGTCCCGCTTATTGGTGGGAAGCGTTTGCTGAAGGGCCTTGTAGAACTCAGAAAGATAGCGCAAAAGCTGTCCTTCAGATTTTTCAAGTCCATAAAGTCGAATGTAATCGTTGAAGGAGTAGAACTCTTCGTACATTTCTCGCGCTACCGATTTAGGGCGCACGTTATGCTCGGCGATCCACGGATGACTTCGTCGAAAGTCGTTGTAGTGTTGGTAGAGAAAGTCGGCCAAGGGCTTCGGATGGTCGACCACCGAGAGGCGTTCCATGCGTTCCTCATACTCAACACCCGCTGCTTTCATCTCATCCATGAGCTGTGTCTTAAGGTGAGCTACCTGTTGCCTTAAGATGGTATGTGGATTCTCAAGCACGCTCTCGAAGAGCGAGACTAAGTCGAGCGTTGGCTGTGGCGATGTGTCTAAAATGAGGTCGGCCAACTGAATGGCAAAGAGAGACAAAACTTGGTGTAGGCTAAAGTCGTCTTGGATACCCTCACGAAGCACCAACTGTTTACCGCCTTTCGGGTAATCTTTACTCTCGACAATACCCGCCTCGCGCAAGGAACGTACCAATTCGGCCGCATGGCGGATATGACGACGCTGTAATTCATTTCGGTCGTGTGAGTTTCGAATCAGACGGACAATCCTTTGGTAACCACGGGTCTCGGCTCTGGTCCCATTCTGAATCGCGTTGAGAAGAAGACCGTGAGAAACCTTGAACTGGCTGGTAAGTGGCTCGGAGAGGCTTGTTTGAAGACGCTCGAACGTGGATTCGTCCCACATAATAAAGTTTCGCTCAGGCGGTTTCTTTTTGACTATTTTTCGTTTTTTCGTGGGATTAGCACTGACCTTGCGCTCGGCTTGTAGGTTTTCTATCACGTGCTCTGGAGCCTGGGAAACAACATATCCATGAGTATCAAAGCCTCGTCGACCTGCTCGGCCAGCGATTTGTTTGAAATCGCGGACCGAAAGAATCGCGTTATTTTCTCCGTTGAACTTAAAGAGCTGCGTGAAAAGGACTGTCTTCAACGGGATATTTATCCCGACACCCAGTGTGTCGGTACCGCAGATAATCTTCAGAAGACCGCGTTTCGCAAGCTTTTCCACTGCTAGACGGTATTTGGGAAGCAATCCGGCGTGATGAATGCCGATACCATGGTGTAGAAATCTCGAAATGGTCTTTCCGTAAGGAGAGTCGAACCGGGTACCTTTAAGAAGTGCTTTGATTTCGGCCTTCTCGGGTTTCGTCGAGACGTCGATACTCATCATATCCTGCGCTCGATCTGCGCAGTTTCTTTGGGTGAACCCCACGATGTAAATAGGTGATAGGCCCTCTTCTAAGAGCTCCTTAACTGCACGGTGAAGTGGGATATCACTGTAACGGTAGTCGAGGGGGACGGGGCGTTCGTGGCTGGTGATGAAAGAGCAAGGGCGGGTTGTATGCTCGGTGAGGGATGCCTCAAGTGACTGTGTTTTGCCCATCGTCGCAGACATCAGCATAAACTGGGTTTGCGGCATTGTCAGAAGAGGAATCTGCCAAGCGACTCCGCGCTCCTTATCGGAATAATAGTGAAACTCGTCCATGATGACGACATCGACCGTTCGGTCATCCCAGGGGCGAATCGCGATATTCGCGAGAATCTCAGCCGTGCAACAAATGATAGGCGCGTCTCGGTTAATACTCACATCGCCAGTAAGCATTCCGACGTTATCGGCTCCAAATTCATCGCAAAGTGAGAAGAACTTCTCGTTGACTAAGGCCTTAATTGGGCAGGTATAAAACGAACGTTTACCCTCGCTCATCGCCAGGAAATGTGCGGAGAGTGCAACCAGGGATTTGCCTGAACCGGTTGGTGTTGCCAGGAAGACGTGACTGCCATCGTACCACTCAAGAATTGCTTCTTCTTGGGCGGGGTAAAGCTCGAGGTCACGTTCCATAACTGCCTCGAGAAAGGCGTCAAAGGGAGCTTCACCACCATCGACGGCTCGAATAAACGGTGAGAGGGTTCCGGCCGGCGGACTTGTTTCAGTCATCACTGTGTTTTGACTCCAAATGACTCTTCAATCGGTCAATCCCTTCCGCAAATGAGAGTGCAGGTTGGTAGTCGAGATCTTGTTTCGCTGCCTCGAT
>JAYYQC010000372.1:0-2373 GCA_036128675.1 Myxococcota bacterium
ACCCGCTCAGATATCCCTCTACAACTCGAAACACTTTACTTGCGCGAGTCGAGCCTCTATTCGTCCGAGCATGGTCGAAGAGCATTGAGCGTTCTTCGACATTGCCCGAGGAGTATCCGATGGTTCGCATGGTAGAGACACTGACCGGTCTGGCAAATACAGCGATTGAGAAAGGTGCCGGCTTGAGCGCGCCTCCAATCGTGAAGGAAACAAACGATCCAAAATTCGGCGATTACCAGATCAATGGCGTTCTGCCGTTGGCGAAGTCGCTGAAGAAGAACCCACGTGAAATCGCAGCTGGTGTGGTGGCTGAACTGGAGTCCGGCGGGATGTTTGACGCGCCGGAGATTGCTGGTCCGGGCTTTATCAACCTGCGTATCTCGGATGCTTGGCTGGGCAAGGTATTAGCGCGTGCCGCGATGGACAAAGAGCGCGTCGGTATTGCGCCGCTCGAGAACCCTGAGCGTGTTGTGATCGACTTCTCGAGCCCCAACGTGGCGAAAAAGATGCACGTGGGACACCTGCGGTCGACGATCATCGGTGATGTGATCAGCCGTGTTCTTTCCTTTTTGGGACATGATGTGGTTCGAGATAACCATATCGGTGACTGGGGCACTCAGTTTGGCACCTTGATCTGGGCTTGGAGAAACAGCGATGAGACCTTATCGCCTGACGACGCCACGATTGATATTCTTGAGGGGCTCTATAAGTCAGGGACCGCCGCATCTAAAGATGATGCCGGTATCGCCGAAGCTTGCCGAGCTGAGCTCGCGAAACTCCAGAGCGGCGATGTGGACAATAAAGCACTTTGGGACACGTTTATAGCAATCTCTCGGCGCGAAGCTGAGGGGATTTACAAGCGTCTAAATGTCGAGTTCGACACATGGCACGGCGAGAGCTTTTACAACGATGCTCTTCCTGGTGTTATCGAGAAACTCACAACCGAAGGCCTTGCTCGAGAAGATGAGGGCGCGATGGTCGTGTTTTTTCCCGAGAACAAAGAGCTTGCCGACCATCCATTCTTGGTTCGAAAGAAAGACGGCGCATTTCTTTACTCCACGACTGATATTGCGACGGTGCAATATCGAATTGCGACTGAGAAGGCACGTCGTGTCATCTATGTAGTTGATGTTCGCCAGTCGCTACATTTCAAGCAGCTCTTTGAGGTAGCGAAGCAACTGGGGCATTCGGATATCTCGTTTGAGCATGTCGGGTTCGGCATGATGCTCGGTAAGGATGGTAAGCCGTTTAAGACACGCGATGGTGGAACAGTTACCTTGGCTTCCTTATTGGATGAAGCCGAGGCGCGGATTCTGCCCAAGGTACAAGAGAAGTGGCCAGACGCACCGGAAGCTGAACAGCGCGAAATCGCATCAAAGGTAGGTGTGGGAGCTGTAAAGTATGCCGATCTCGCCCAAAACCTTGCAACCGATTACCGGTTTGACTGGGATAAGCTTCTCGCGGCGGAAGGCAATACGGGGCCTTACCTGCAGTACACCTTGGTTCGTATTCGTTCGGTCCTCCGTGGATACGAAGAGCGATTTGGTGAGGCCTTCGCACCAACCGACGCTGAGCTCGCATGCACTGAGCCGACGGAGAGAGCGTTAGGGCTGAGTCTCCTGAAATTCTCGGATGTCCTTGAGGGTGTTGGGCGAAGCCTATTACCGCATCAGCTTTGCGAATATTTGTACGGCCTTTCTCGGGACTACAATCCGTTTTATGCCGCGTGCCCGATCCTCAAGTCAGAGGGGGAAGTTCTTCGTACGCGTATGACCCTTTGCTATCTGACCGCACGCACCCTCGAACTTGGAATGACCTGTTTGAACATCCCTCAACTCGAGCGAATGTGATCTCTACTTGCACCGACCTCCCACCTTGTTGGAGAATATCTGAGCGCGGAGTTCCAATTGGGGGAGCGCTTGAGCCCTGCTTAATGGGGTGCGAGGGGAGCACATGAACGTCTTAAACAAGTTCCTATTGGTTGGTCTTGGAGTATTGATGGCTTTGCCCACCGTGGCGATGGCAGAGGAGGATGAGGCCAGTGGCCCGCAGTTCTCGCTCTACCGCGCTGAAAGTGTGAGCTTTTACATGGGAGTGCCTGCTGAAGGAAATACCGATTTCTCGCATGCGGGCTTCGATATCGGCTATTTCACCACCGCTCTGGTTGGCGTTGAGGAAGTGGATAACGAAACATCGGCCTTCGGAGTATACGGCGGTGTCGGCTATTCGCTGCCGGTAATCAACCATCTAAACGACCAATTTTTCTTCCGAGTCGGACTGGCTGCGGCACTGCCGGATGAAGAGGGCTACTTTCCATGGCTCGTCTACGCTTACTACAAGATGGGCTTCGAGCAGACCAGCTTCACCAAGATG
>JAYYQC010000373.1:0-9468 GCA_036128675.1 Myxococcota bacterium
GAATCAACGCAGCAATCGAACTTTACCTAAAGATGCAATCCCTCAGCGAAACAGGAGCGACCTCATGAGTATGACGCAACGCTATAACGAGTTTACAACCTCTATCGGCAGCTGGGCCGAAGTGAAAGCCAAGCTCGGCAATGCCTGGACCACACTGTCAAATACCTTCAATCGGACAGAGCGTCGGCGACGACTCGAGTTCCTTCTGGAGCAAGGACACATCCAAGAGATCCCAACCGAATGGCAAATCATGCAAGCGTCGCGTGATATGCTTGTCGACTATATCATTCCATCGAACGGCGAGTTTTATGAACACTACGACCAAAACCAATACTGGTTGCAGTTCCTCCGCGTTCTCGACGAACCGTCTGCAATGATGGACCCAACCGGTCTTGCAGTCTCACGCGAGATGATCGTGCAGCACCTCTTGCACGTTGTACATTGCACCGCAGGCTACGACGTGGGTCTCCTTCACATGTTTCCCGATGGCATCGAGGCCCTCGAGGAACAGCTGAAGCTCTATGTCGCGGGTGAGCACCCGCGCCAGGCCGCGATTGAGAAGCTTATTGAGCGCCAATCATACCCACAAGAGCTCCTTGATGCTCTTCAGCTCTACAAAGCCGACCCCGAAAAGTATTGGCAGCTCTATACATTTGATACTCCAGAAGGATGCGACGAGCTCTTCGACTTTGGCGTGGAGCGATTTGGAACAATTGGTCGCTTACTCAATTATGCTTGCACGCTGCCAAGAACCCCATGGGAAAGCTTTTCGAAGCGTTTCCTCTCACGTGAGCTACCTGCGTCGTAAAAATGTATCCGGGCTACGCGAAAGACTCTCCCCTGCGCGCTTTAATGAAGCTCTTAGGGGATACATCTGTCCAGCGCGTCGTCAAGAGTACGCCGCTCGGCAATGCACTCAACCGCGCCATCGGGCATCAAGACCGGCTCTATCTTTCAATGCGGCGCTTCGCACCCAATGGCGGTCGGTTTTTCCAACATGGCTGGGGCGATATCGCGCGAGCTGAAGCGTTCCGGGCGGAGGCGCTCGAATGTGTCGCAACTCAACAGTTTGCCTACGACGAACTGATCCAGCCCGAGATAACTCATATTGCAACACGTAAGGATTATAAGGTCATCAGCTATCGCGCTGAGTCACCATGGGCGAAGTGGTTACCACAGGAGTCTCACCCACTCTTTATCCAAGTCGTAACCCCCCTCAGAGCGCCCAGGGCGCTGGCCTTTCATTTCCCTTGTACTGGGGATGAGGGGTTTGAATATCGCCGGGACCAGGTTGCACTTAACCTACTCGACCGCGGCATCGCTTCAGTTTTACCGATGATTCCTTATTACGGCTACCGTAGACCCAGAGACCAAGACCGATGGTATGTGAATTCAGTGGCCGATTTTCTTCTTCAGCTCACCGTGGGCTTCATGGAGTCGCTCTCGCTTCATCGATGGCTGCGTGAAAAATTCCCAAATCTCCCATTAGCATTTACCGGATTTAGTCTCGGTGGTGCCATGGCAGCATCCGCCGCATGTGCTCTCAGCGAAGGCCCAAGGGTCGCGCTCGCTCCATGTTTAAGTAGCTTAACTGCCGAGGCAATGTGCGATGGAGCGATCAGTCTTAACATGGACTGGCAAGCACTGGGAGGTGGGAAAAGCGGAAGTCCTGAGGTTAGAGAAAAGCTCTATCAACTCGCTGACCGGTTTGGCGTTTTAGAGGTGATGAAAACCAACCCTCACAACCGAATCGGCTCGCTTCACCAACTTATCGCCCCGGAGGACGTCATTGTAGCTCCTCGGTTCGGGCAAGCACTCTTCGATACGCTGCAAACTCGTATCCAGGCAGAAAATCCAAATGCTTACTGTGAGCTCGAGACAATTCTCGGTGGGCATGGTACCGCGATGATTGCCGCAGGCTATTCGTTCGAGCCCGCCATTATTCGCTCTCTAGAAAATCTCAACCCATAGAAAGCCTCAACATGAAATTACGGTTGCTTCTCACTCTCGGACTCACCCTTGGCGCCAGCGCACCTGCGTCGGCACTCAAATTAAACCGATACACCGGCGTGAGCGCGGAATTCGCTGCATCTCAGAATACCAATGCATCCACCAATCTGGATGCTGCCTACTACAACCCCGCAGGTATTGTTTTCGGTTACGAGGGCTTCGCGATTCGCTTCACTGACCAAGCGACCTTCGGCATTGTAAGCTTCGAGAGAGGCGAAAACAGCGACGACGATTTCGGCGTCTCAGCGATCTCACCGATGATTATGGCAACCTATCGGCAGGAGAAGATAGGCTTCTTCTTGAGCAGCGGGCTCGTCGGTGGCGGCGTTACCCGGTTTGCTGGAGACCATCCGGTCTTTGATGAGAACCGTCGTTACGTCATCGACTCAATCAATCAGAGTGACCTCGTTGCAGAGTTGGTGCCCGGAGGTGGTGGCGATGGTGGGGCGTTGATCACCGATGCTCGCTTTGCCAACAATGAGCTTAGCGCCATGAACGCATATATCGGCACAAATGTCGGCGTCGCCTATCAGGTGAGTCCCTCTATCTCGGTCGCGGTCGGTATGAAGGCGATGTACACCTTCGGAAATCTCGATTTGGGTGGCGACATTGAAGTCTTCAATGATGGACTCGGCTGGTTTTACGAAGAAAAAGACGTGAAGCTAAAAGCCAAGCAAAGTGGCAGCGGTGTTGCTGGCATCTTGGGCATCCACATGAAGCCAACCGACGCACTCACCATCGCGCTTCGCGCCGAGACCCTCACCAAGATCAACGTCACAACCACACAGGTGGAGGATACCGCTGATATCATCGAAGAAGAGAGCATCAACCGGAGCGATATCGCGCCAACCATCGCATGGGGCTTAGATTACCAAGTGAGCGACCGATGGAGCATTCAGAGCTCGGGCGCTTACTACTTCAATACTTCGGCCGAATACGGTCCTCTTCTCGGATTCGACGTCTCGGATGGTATCAAGGACGACTGGGAAATTGGTCTTGGCACCCGCTTTGAGGTCTCCGACACGCTCAAGCTCTCAACCGGTGCTCTCTATTTCAAATCTGGCTTTACCGAAGAGATCCGAACCTCAAACCGGTTCAGTATGGATGCGGTCTTCGTCGGTGCCGGGGCGGAAATTGGGCTATCTAAGCACTGGTCGATTATCGCTGCGGCAATGGGTATGATTTACGGGGATACCAAGACAGGTCCCGCGGGCGAGACGGCAACACAGCCAGCCGCACAAACAACCATCGATCAGGACTACCTCGTCCTCTCGCTCGACCTCAACTACTACCTCTAAGGCGGCGACCAAGGGTCTTGTTCATCTGACTGATTCGCCGCTTCATCTTCACCCTCCTGAGCCACATGCATCAGGGACTCAGAAGGTTCATCAAGCTCGTGAAGCTTCGGCCTTGGTGCGCCGGTGAACTGTCTTAGCTCCGGAGAGACTTCCACCATCACCTGCGTTGTGAGGGGCACCTCAACAACGTCTGCAACCTCAGCGCTGACGACAACTACACCGGTACGCTCTCTCACCTTTTGCGCCATTACCGCGGCCGAGACCAGCGCCAACAGGCCCAAGACATCGCCGAGAGCCAAGGGCTCATCGAAGACCACGGACGCACTGAGTGAGGTCAGCGGAACACCCAAGACCATGAGAATGGAAACTGTATGCGGGGCCAATACAGCTTGCGCTCGGGCCTGAGCCTGACTGGCAAGCCATGCTCCTCCAGTCCAAACCGCAATCACCAGCACGAAACCCAAGAGCGCCAACTGACCAAGACTCAGGGTCGCATTCGCAGAATAGACATCGGTTCCTACCCCACCCGCCTGCCAGAGCGTGGTAAGAGAATCCGCCCGTAGGAATCCAAAACCACGTCCAATCCCACTGCGAGCAACTTCAAGCAATGACCAGCCAAAAAGCGAAATGCCCAGCATATGAGCCAGCTGCGTTGCCGGTACTTCTCTGGCCAGGCGCTCCAAGCGAACCACAAAGATAGCCATCATAACGGCTGCAAGGAGCGCGAAGAAGTCGCCCTTATTCATCGAGAGTTTTAAGCCCCCAGAGGTAGCCACAACCCCAAAGCCAGCCACCGCCAGCATCGGCCAGAGCTGCCAAGTGTAGCGGGCACGGTAAAATCCCCAGCGAAGTACGGGCACGACAAAGATAAAGAGCGAGCTAAAGAAGGACGTTCGCGAGACAGTTGTGTACTGCACCGCCGCGGTTGAGAGGTACATGCACATAAACTGCAGTGCGCCCAGGACAAAGGCACTTTTCCAGGACCTGGCGCTGCCAAACTCTCGAATTAAGAGAAGGCCAATCACGCCAATAAACGCCAATGCACCACAGCGCAGTGCCACAGCTAAAGTCGAAGAAACCATCTCAATCGCCAGCCGAGACGCCAACGAGTTCATCATCCAGAAAAAGGGTAAAGCGAGGCCGATCAGCCACCACGGAGAACGAGAAGAATCAGATAAAGGCACCATGGCGCACCCACCAGAATGTGTTTCAATTTGCTAATTACACTTCTGGAGGAATTCTGGCGATCCAAAAAATGAAGAAAATGAAGCACCGCGTCATCGAAAAAGATCGCAGTACACGGCCCAAGATAGGGCCCGTCATGGGACATTGGGGCTTAGCTAACCCAAGTAGGCAGAATTTACGGACGAAGCGCCCACCATTCCCCGTAGAGCCCCGCACCAAATACGACCTCGAAGCCACCATCGGAGATGGTGCCCGGCGATGTCTGCGGATTTCCGAGCTCATCGGCATTGCCGTCTTGGTCGTAATCAAAAATCTGGGCGGCTTGGTCGAAGCTCATGATTTCCCACTCCACCATGATGGCGTCGAGGGACGACATGAGCTGGCCAATGGCCGCATCACGGGCACCTACACAGACGTTCTCAATTGTCGCTTGTTGCCCACAGATCCCTAGGCCACAGAGGGTTGCATCGAGGTCCTGCGAGAGACCTGCGCAGTCAATCGCAGCGGTCAGGACGCTTTCGAAGGTCGAGTATTGCCCCTGACTGGCGAGATCAGTGACGTAGTTCAGTATATAGGTGACAAGCTGTGCGATCTGAAACCGAACCTGACGGTCCTCAATCGAGAAGATGTCGTTGGCAATCGCTCCGTCAAAGGGAAGCGCCTCTGCCCCAATAACGCCGAAATCCGTCACATAACGGTTCAGCGGAACCGATACTTCAGCGCAGCCTGGATAGGTTGGATCCGAGAGACCGTACTCGCAGCCGTCGATAATCATCACGGTCGCGCGCTGCCAATCTTCGGTCCCAGTCACTTCGAAGGGTGCACCATTTACATGGGTAAGCTCCATCTGTGCGTCGATCTGGACATCTCGGAAGAACTGCACAATGCCGTTGAGAATGTGCACCAAATCGCTCAACCAACCGGGAATGTAATTATCGACGACCTCTTGGAGCAGGTCACCCAAGAGTGGGATCTGGTTGAGGGTCTCGTTTCCGATGAGGACTTGGTCAATCCAATCTAGAGGCTCTGCGAAATCAGCGAGTGGCCCGAGATACTCTGACCAGTCGAGGTGGTATTCGGTGAGCCAGGTTCCACCGATAAAGACCGGAAAGGTCGGATCGGTCGTCACATCGTCATCGGCACCTTCGTCGGGTAGGTCCGGGTCGTTGGGTGCCCCATCATCGGAAGGCTCAATACTTCCGCCGTCGTCCTCATCTGGACCAAGCCCCGGCACCTCATCCAGGTCCGGCGGTAAACAGGCCGCATCGATGCAGATAAGCTCACCGGCACAGTCGTCATCCACGACACAGCCTTCCTCACCCAAGGCGAGGAGTGTGTCGTCGCTACATCCGACCGACAGTGAAAAGATTAAAACCCCAAGAACTCTTATTAAGCGTCGCATGACTTCCCCCTTCATACAGACACACGGGTAAACGTACCCACCTCTCCGGATTCTTGGCTACCTTCACACACAAAATTACGACGCAATTCGTCATTTTGCGTGTCACGGTTGTGTCATTGGGATCAAAACGAACGAAATTTAACTACTAGGAGGTACAATAAGGCAGTTTGAGACGCGCAGAGAGACGCTAAAGCTTATTTGGGCATGGCGGTCATGATGGGTTCACCGCCCTTCTCGCGCGCCTTCTGAAACGCTGGACGTGCTTCAACGCGGTCGAGCCAGGCTTTGGTATTGGGACGATTTGGAAGCATCTCAGCCCGGGCAAAGCTCGCCTGAATCGGATACGACATCTGGATATCGGCGGCGGAGAACGCATCCCCCGCGAAATACGACTTCCCTTCGAGCGCCTTCTCAATCCAACCGAAATGGGCGGTGAGCTCACCATCGGTAAAGTTATCATCGATCTTGTTGGCGATAGCCTTCGGAATGGGCTTGAGAAAGAAAGGGACCGGCGCTCCGCGAACCCCACTGGTAATAAGCTTAACCAAGAGCGGTAACATCGCAGAGCCTTCGGCATAATGCATCCAGTAGGTGTAATCCTCTTTAGCTCCGTCGCTTGGCCCGAGCTTCCCTTCTCGTTCGACCAGGTAGGTCAGAATCGCGCCCGACTCGACGATTACCTTGCCATCGATTTCAAGCATTGGGAAACGCCCAAGCGGATGCAAGGCCTTTGCTGTGGCAGGAGCACGTCGCGTTTTGGGATGACGCTTATACTCGATAAGTTCATATTCCAACTCCAGCTCTTCAAGCGCCCAAATTAAGCGGGTGGAACGGGAGGTCTCGAGGTGATGAACTTTAATCATGGGGGACTCCTTGGGCTCGGGGAGATCCCAGTGTCTCTGTCTTGCGGACCGAGAGTCAAGTTATCAATTATGGGCAGATGCACTCAGTGACGCGACCCATTGTCGGCTTAGCCACCGCCGCCGTGAATAACCTGGCCGCCGCCACCTCCGGTGATGGGATAACTGAGCGTCGTGTAATTCGCGTTCATATTCAGCCTCGCTTTGAGATACGAGCAGTCAACCGACGCCCCGCTGGTAAGTCCGGTTACCAACGCGCCCTTCACTGAAAGATAGAGATAATTGGTTGAATCGTTGCGCAGCTTATCTTTGAGTTCGCTGCCATCGTTGTAGAGCTCAAGGCTATTGCCGAGAGCAGCACCACTGGCCAGCAGATGCGTGTTTAAAAAGACTTGCCAGGCACCACCTTTACCAATCATCGTCGTATCAATTGTGAAGCTTTCGACCGAAAGAGCATTTAAACCATTCAAAAATGCGTCATCGACATTAATTCGGTAAACCATCGCATAATCTAATGGGATGGTAATCCCATTGCCACTAAATGGATAAGCCACTGGTACAAGGGTACCCACGCCATCGGCCGTCGACAGGGTATAATCGTAGGTCGAGCCACCGCCGGTCGAGCACTCAGACCCATTTTCATAAAAGGGGCCATTGGATTGAAATGCGCCGGTGTAACTCAGGCCTGATACTTGAGCCTCATTTAATGGGTCCGATGGTGTCTCAAGGTAACCCACCAGGAAAGGCCCGATACTATAGCCACCTTGACTTTCAAACGGCGTATACGTGGAAATGGAAGCACCGCTTGTGCTGACCGCCCGGCAATAATCTTGGCGACAGGTCTTCGCCCAGCCGCTGAGCCAATTTGCAGACGATGTCGAACTGGAGAAGGCGCCAACCTGCCCCGTCGTCAGACTTCCCAGGGCAATACTATGAGCCGAAGCATCGAAGAGGAAATTTGGACTCGTAAACGAAGTCGGGGTAACAAACCCCGCTGAACTCGATGCCCCTTGAGCATCAACCAAGCCAATCAACCCATTGAATGCGTCGGTCGGTGTCGTCTCATCAAAAAGCAAGCTGGGCGAATAGAGGGCTGTGTTTGTGGAGTAAGCATAACTACCACTAAACCAGAGAGCCGAGTTCTCTTCGGCCGTTCCCAGAATATCGGATTCGATGGCCCCATCCACGACATACTGGCCAAGGCTGCCGTCCGTGAGATGGAAAAGGCTATCCACAGCATGAATCTTCGCGCCACCCGATGTGAAGAGCATTGCCGGCGCAGGGTCACGCGAATCTGTCTCATCATCGAAGGCCACCGCGGTGACATTCTCGAGGGTTAAGAAGGTTGTGTCGCCTTGTTCGAAGCCACCAACCTCAACCATCGAGTGATAATCTGAGGTCGGATATCGCTGGAGAACGGACTTTGATAGCTTACCAGTATAACCACCCAATGCTCTCACAAGTGTCTTATAAACACCGCCGGTCACAAGGAGATGTTCGAGATCAACGTCCCCACCCAGCAACGATAACCCGTGCGCACCAGAGTTATGCACCTGAACATGTGACAAGAGTTGAGCGCCGGCGGGATTTTTGATGCCTCGAAGCATGAGCGCGCCTTCGTCGCTCTTACCCACCATCGTATCGCCGTTCACAAACGTGCCACCAGCGTGTTCGATGCGTGTGTACTCCAGTCGGCTGGTCACACCAGCGGAAGTCCCACCGCCATAGCTTCCGAATCCATCATCACCAATCTCTGCTCCGCCCTGAACTGGGCCCCCATCATTGATAATGACACCGCCCCAGCTACCGAGCTGAGCCTCGGACCCAGGGTAGACCAAGGGTTTCAAAATGACCGGTTTATCTGAGGTCCCCTGGGTTACCAAGGTGCCACCGGTCTCTACGATTAGCCCCATACCGCTAGGGAAGTTAACACTGACGTCAGATTCAATGGTAAGAGTCGCGCCTGGCTTCACAGTCATGGTCCCATAGGATACCCAAAAGATATTACCGTATCCCTCGATCGATTTGACCAATTGGATGTCTTCCGTAATCGCGAATTGCGTGGAGCCGCTCTCTAGTTCTGCTCCGAGGAGACAGACCAAGCCATAATTCGACTCAAGCTCGGCGTATCGCTCTGCGCTGTACCCGTCTGGATCGCCATCTCCAATAACTTGCATGCCAGGACCTGCATCAAGACAAAGCACCTTGCTTACACCGTAGCTCCGGAAAACATCGGCCCCACTTATACCCAACACACCGGGATGACATTCCTGTCCTCCGTCCAATCGGTCCCTACTTCCAAAGGCGATGGCGATCTCATCACTGCACTCGAGCGCCTCAGTGCTCTGTGGGTCGGTGGGATCGGACGGTTGCCCCGGGTCAAAATAGATGGTTTGGCCGCTACCGCAGGTTGCAACTGCACTTGGGCTGGATGCATTCGCCAAACACGTAAAGACGTCGTCATAAAGCGACTCGCAGCTGCTGATCACAGATGGGTCCACCGTCGTTAAAACGCCATTGTCGATATAAGTGCGGTCGAAGCCCACATCGTAGAATTCAAGCGCCGTCTGACTGCTATTGACCTGGTATTGAGATTTCGCACTCTCACAGGTCAGGTTTATCGACATCCAAGCATTGAGGGATGCTGTCAAATCAATACGCCTAAGTGGACGGTAGTCCGTCTTGCAACCAAGAGACTCCCAGTCGGTCAACA
>JAYYQC010000374.1:0-16401 GCA_036128675.1 Myxococcota bacterium
TTCATGAAGATGGCCATTTGACGCTAAAATCCGTTGGACTCCAACATGAGCCTGCTCACGAAAAGTCCCTACCTTTCCGCCGGCTTCGCGCACCAACAAGATGCCGCCTGACTCATCCCAGCGGCTAAGATCGTATTCCCAATAGAAATCGAATCTTCCGGCTGCCAGCCACGCAAGGTCCAGGCCGGCCGCCCCATTGCGGCGTAAACCACGGGTCAAAGCACTGAACGCGCAGAACTCGCGATGATTGTCTACCTCACTGGTTAGCCGGCCATAGGGAAACCCGGTTGCCCCACAGGCGTCTCTCAAAGACGTAGTGGACGAAACCTGAAGTCGCTTACCATTGAGCCACGCACCTTCTCCCGATGCAGCCGAAAACATCTCGTCTCGATGAGGGTCAAAGGTTGCACACGCAATTGATGCCCACTCAGCGCCCTCGCGCTGCTCGAGGCTGACCAAGACGCAGAAATGCGGCTGCCCGTGCGCAAAATTAACCGTTCCATCGAGCGGGTCGAGCACCCAACGCAGGTCTGAAGATTGATCTCCGACACTACCATCTTCTTCTGCAAGGATCTGATGGGTCGGAAAGTGGGCCTGGATTCGGTCAATGAGGAGTGCCTCACTTGCGCGATCGGCCGACGTCACGAGGTCAATCTCATTACTCTTACTTTCGACTTCGACGCCATCGCGCTGATACCGCAGAAGGAGTTGACCAGCTTCACGCGCGATCTCTTCGGCAAAGGCCCTAAACGACGTGTTCACGCTCGACCTCGCTCGCGAAGCGTCGCCAGGAGGCGATGGCTCAAACCACTGAAGTCTCCATTTGAGAAGAGAAGGACAACGTCACCCGGCTCTACCGCCTCAACGAGCCCATCGTGAAGGTCGTCGACCGTCTCACCAAAGACAGCGCGCATACCGGTCTCCTTAAGCCTCGCAATGAGACCCGACGGATTGAATCTCTCGCCTTCTGGTACCTCAGCCAAGCGAGGATGTGACGAAACCCCTGCAGCATCTGCTTTACTGAGGGCATTAAAATACGCCTCCTCGAAGATGTTGCGGCGCGAGGTCGCTGAGCGTGGTTCGAAAACAGCCCAAAGGGCTTTGTTCGGAAAACGTCCTCGGCAGGCCTCGACTGTGAGTTCAACCGCGGTTGGGTGATGACCAAAGTCTTCGACCACCATAATACCGTCGACCTCACCAATGACCTCTAGCCGCTTCTTGACCCCCGGAAAGGAGGCCATGGCCTCGGCAATTGTCCCGCGCTCAAGCCCTCGTGCTTCAAGTGCCGCAAAAAGACCAAGTGCATTCTCAACCGAATGTTTCCCCCAGAGGGCAACTGTCACCTCTTCAGAAACTTCATCTCGAACATGCAGCACAAAGGTGGTGCCCGTTGGTCCCACCCGAATATCCTCAGCCCAATAATCTGCATTCGAGTCTGTGGCACTGTAGGTCGTGACCTTACCAGAAAACTCAAGAGCTTCGATAAGCTTCAGCGCGCGGGGTGCCGACTTTGAGACAACCAGGTGTCCATGCGCAGCGGTAGACTCCACCAGAAGTCCAAACGCCGCCTCGACATCCTCAACCGAGTCGAAGATATCCGCATGGTCGAACTCCAAGCTGGTGATAAGTGCCGTCTGAGCTCGGTAATGTCGAAACTTGGGCCCCTTATCGAAGTAAGCTGTATCGTACTCGTCGCCCTCAATGATGAACTCTTTGCCATCAGATGTACGGAAAGACTCGCTGTAACCAACGAGAGCCCCTCCCACCAGATAGGAGGGATCTTGCTTCGTCGCCATCAGGACATGTGCGCCAAGCGCAGTCGTTGTGGTTTTTCCGTGGGTCCCAGCAACAACAATGGCGTGTGTGTCTCGAATCATAAACTCAGCAATCGCTTCCGCCATCGAAATATACGGTAGTTCTCGGCGACGCATCTCGACTGCTTCAGGGTTATCCCGTCGGACGACATTGCCAACAATCACTAAGTCTGGCTCAGGGTCGAGGTGCCTAGCATCGAACCCTTGAAGCGTTCGAACCCCCCACTCCTCAAGCTTTGTAGACATTGGAGGGTAAAACATCGCGTCGCTGCCTCTGACATCGTGCCCCAAGGCAACCAACTGTCCGGCTAGAGAACCCATCGCGGTCCCACAAACACCAATCATATGAATTCGCTTCACAGTTGTTTCTCCACCCTAAACTTTTCGGCCAAAGGCCGCAGCCCCCTGTGCTCCGCCCTTGGTATGTGCTTGCCCAGCAACTGAAATGGCATCATAGACACTCCGGCGAAGCTTATTGAGCATCGGACGTTTTGGGTCCCCTGGCCAATGCGCTGTGTTCGTTAACAAGACACCAATGACATCGGTCTTCAGGTCGACCCAAATGGAGGTACCGGTGAATCCCAGATGCCCCACACCGGAACGCGACCAACGGTCTCCCGCTGTCGAGCCTTGTCTCGATGGAGTATCCCAAGTGAGTGCCCACGTTGTATCCGCGGGTAGCCGTTGCCTTGTCCAAAACTTTTGAACTGTCGCAGAATGAAAAATCGTATTCTCACCCTTGAAGGCTTCCAACCAAGCCTGGGTCAACCGGTAAACACCAAAGAGACTGCCGAAAAGACCCGCATGCCCCGCAACACCGCCGAGTGACCATGCGAGTGGGTCATGCACTTCTCCCTGAATCAGTCGACCACGTCGAGGGCACTCGACTGTCGCAATCACCTCGCGTTGCTTTCCACGCCCCCGACTAAAGGGATGGCTTCTACCTACCGCCGGTGGGATCCACGGACGAAACCCTAGCTCATCTTCCAAGGCCAAAGGCTTGAGAATCTGCTGGGTAAAAGCTTCATCCAACCGACTCCCCCAAACACTCTCTAGAACCAACCCAAGGACCCAGAATCCCAGGTCGCTGTACGTGGTCTTACCAGGAGCCGATGCGGGCTCAAGTTCGAAGAGCGCCTCGAGCGCGTCTTTCTCCGCCTTAGCCAGCGGCCCAGAATCCACTCCGCTAAATCCATTGCGAAGGTTGAGCAGGTCTCCGTAACGTTGCTCGACGAGACCTTGAGGGATAGCCGACGCGCCCGAGACGTGTGAGGCAAGCTGCCATATCTGACGCTTCCCCCAAGCGCTGTCCTTGGCGCTGGGCAAATAGCGGTCAACTGTACCATCGAGTGAAACCTTGCCTTTACCCACCGCAAGAGCGAGGAGCGAACCCACAACCAAGGGCTTTGTGAGGCTTGCGAGGTCGTAATGGTCGTCTAACTTGGCAAGAGCACCACGCGGTGCCCAATCCCGTCGACCGATAATCTCACAATGAAAAATCGTATCCAATCGGCCGGCGGCTACCGCTGCGGACGAAAAGATTTGGTCTCGAACATAGGTACCGACAGCGCGCGATATAGCCGGCTCTACGGCTGGGTCCTGCCACATTACGCGTGGACACCAGGAAGCATATAAAGCTTCGGCTCGGCACGGAACTTCCCGCCGCTCACCCGCGAAATCTTCGCGAGCTCACCATGTCGAAAAGCGCGGGATTCAGCATGGTGCCCAAATGGACCCTCTTCAAACACAGGAATACCGAGGCTTCGCAAACGCTTCGCGACAATCGCCCGCCCCGATAGGACGATTTTTTCGTCACGGCGCTCGTCACAGTTTTGAAAGTTACCCAAAACCACGCCGGCTACCCCATCGAGAACGCCAGCCTGAATGAGTTGCTCAAGCGAACGGTCGAGCCGATACGGTCGCTCACCCACATCCTCAAGACAGAGAAGCTCATTTTTAAAGAAAGGCTGCTCGGTCGACCCCATGAGAGAGGCCAAGACCGTCAGATTTCCTCCGACAAGACGCCCCTGAACCTCATCCGGGCCATCGTCTTCGCCTTTGAGTGACCAGCCCGACCAGGTGGTCTCTTGCATGAGCTCGAAGGTCTCGTCCCGCGCCGCTTGGGGCAGGTCCGCTAGAGTTGTGATATTCGGCCCATGAATTGTCTGATAGCCCCGACGGCGGGTCCAAGCGTGCAATGCGGTGATATCCGAGAACCCAACCAACCACTTTGGTGAACTCACTTCTAGTTGATCAAGCAAGGGATACAATCGCTGCGCACCGTAGCCCCCACGTGCGCACCAGATCGCAGCCGCATCTGCGTCATCAAGGGCCTCCTTGAATTCTTCAGCACGTCGGTCATCGTCACCCGCTAAATAATCATGGCTCGCAAAGATGGCGTCGCGGAATGCTACTTTGTAGCCTAGGCTCTTGAGTAAGTTGATACCCGTATCAAAGCGGGCTCGGTCGAATCGGGAAGATGGGGCGACTACTCGAATGAGGTCACCAGGCTTTAGGCTAGGAGGTGTTAACATAGGGGTTGAGTATCCGATGCAGGAGGACAGGTCGAGTGGTGAAAAGGCCCCTCTCAGAAGCTTTTGGGATCTTCAAACCCACAATTACCGACACAACGAACTTCCATGCATAAATCAACGCATTAGATGATTGACCCTATTGCGCGCGATCGCTAGGGTCGGCGCGATGATGATAGTACAGCTTATAGTTCCACTCGCGATTCTCGCGACCGCTAGTCTCCCAAACACGCCTGACCCCACGGCGCTTGCGCCACAGCAGCGGGCAACGTTCGAATCGGTCGTGTCGGAAGAATTCTGCTCGTGCTCCAGCCCCCTAACCCTAGGGTCATGTCTCAAGACAAAGCCTGAGTGCGGCACCTCAAGACATCTTGGCGATGTCGTTTTCAAGGCTGTTCAGGCGGGCAATACCTCCTCCGAAATTCTGCGCTATCTGGCCGAACGCGTCACCGGCCCTTTCTGCGCCAAACAACGTGAGATTTCGCTTAAAGATGCGCCTGCGAAGGGTGCAAAAGAAGCCGAAATTACCGTCGTCGAATTCGCAGACTTTCGCTGTGGTCACTGCAAAGATGCCGTTCCAATCATCGAAGCTGCCTACCGAAAGCTCGGTAAATCCGTGAAGTTCATCTTCGCGCCCTTCCCCCTCGGCGACCACCCAGAGAGCATCGCCGCTGCGCGCGCAAGCATGGCAGCTGCTGACCAGGGAGCCTTCTGGAAATACCACGACGCGCTCTTCGAAACACAAGACAAGGGCTTCGCGAAAGCTCGGCTCTTTAAGCTCGCAACCAAACTTGGGTTGAATCTTAAGAAGTTCAAGACCGTCTACAATGCTCAAAGTACGCTGGATATTATTAAGTCCTTCAAAACCGCAGGACTTAATGCAGGTGTAACAGGCACGCCGGCATTCTTCGTGAACGGTCGCAAGTTCGACCCTGATGAAGCCATCATGACTTTCACCAAGCGCGTCGCCATGGAGCGCTCGCGACAAAGAGGACCTTGTCAATGACCAAGAAAGCTCTCGTTAACCCGACCCTGGGAACTCTTACCCGCTTTTGTTTGGCTCTCGCAGTTGGACTCGCCCTCAGCACGAGTGCCCACGCGCAGATTCTGAGCGCGACAAGCGATGGCACAGGAACTCAGCGGCACAAAGTTGACCAAGGCAAGGTCGAGATTCGCATCAACGTGACCCCAGGCAAAGGCAAGCCATCCGAGACGTCGCAGGTCGAAGTTGTCCTCTACGAAAAGCTCGAAACACCAGATGCACGGTATGGCAACATGAAGCCTATCGCCGGTGCCTCGGTTACCGGCTACCTGGTGGCCAGCAACGCAAAGGGTAAAGCTCGGTCGGTCACGGCACGTAAAGCGATTGAATTCGAGGACGAGGGCGTTTACGGCTTCGCGCTCACGCTCGACCAGGTTGGCGTCCACGCACTTCATGTTGTGGTAAAGTCCGAGAGCCACGGAAAGCTCAATGCAACGGTCCCACTTGCGTCAGATGTCTGGCCGATTCCCGAAGACGCTAAGCTTCCAGCATTGCCTCGTAAGCTGCCCATCGCTGGGCTCAGCGACGTTCGCCATGGTCGTACGCTCTGCGCAACGTTCTGCAGTCAGGCTCTCGACTTCGCCGCACCACAGGGACAAGTTCCCCAACATCTCGGTGGCAACCAACTCAACGCACTTGCAGATGGCGACGTGCTCTCCGAGGTTGTCGATCCGAAGAAGCTAGGCCGGCTGAATCCAATCGAACGCAATGACCTCTTCCATCACATTCTTCGACTTGGCACGAGCGTCAAAGCATTCTTTCCAGATGCCGCGCACGTCATCCCGGCCGATGTTGAATTGAACGATTACGCGCTTGAGCGTCTCGAAGCGAGCCTGGGCATTGACCCCGCTGAAGAGAACATCGAGAGCACCGTCTTCGTTGTTTACAGGGGTGAAGGCAAGACACTACGCCCGGCTGTCATCAGCTCTGATGATCTCGTAGCCCGTGACCAACTCGATAAGACCAAGAAAGTTGGCTACGTCATTTTCTTTTCATCGTCTGACTCACCCGAGCTCTTCGAGCTGGGTATTGGTCTCGCGAAAGAACCTTCTTACGCAATTGTTGGAGCCATCGCTCGAACCGCAACCGGTGTGAAGTCCAAGCTTCAAAGCCAGTTGAATAAGCTAAGAGGACAAGGACGCTTTAACGACGCCCGCAGCATTAAGAGTGGCACGAGCTCATTCAAAAAGCTCATCACGCCATTCTATTTACGCGCAGCCGAGTTCGCGACCATGTACTTCGCCGAAGAGCGCGAAATGGCCGCCTTCGACTAAAGTCTCGGTGATTCGCTCACTTCGAACGCCCGGTCAGATTCAAGCTCAACCAATGCGATTCGTCGGGAATCGGCCTCGCGAACCACGAACGTTAAATTCTCCCATTGCACTGATGTACCAGCCTCAGGCAGGTAACCCGCGCGGTCGGTAATGAATCCCGCAAGTGTCTCATATTGACCATCGTCTGGAAACTCCACGCCGATAGAATCTCCCAAATCGAAAAGGTTGACGCGACCATCAGCGATGATTTTGGTCTCCGACACTAAGCGAAATTGTTTTTCATCGACGTCGTATTCATCTTGAATTTCGCCAACAATCTCTTCGATGATATCCTCCAGCGTGACGACGCCAGCGGTGCCACCGTATTCGTCTACAACGATGGCCATATGGGTCTTGCGGCGCTGAAATTCTCTCAGAAGTTCCGAAATCTTCATCACCTCTGGAACGAAAAAAGTTGGACGTAAAAGGTTGGCGAGCGATGGCTCTCCACCCCGCTCTCGGGCTTCTAGTTCAGCTGCGAAGAGTCGCTTTACATGAAGAAGACCGCAGATATTATCGATGGTTTCATCGTAGACCGGTATCCGAGAGTGGCCAACATTCAAGGTGATTTCTCGAACCTCTTCCATTGTCGCATCCAGCGACAGTGCAATCATGGATGTGCGAGGGACCATGATTTCTCGAATGACGGTATCCGAGAACTCAATCATTGAACGCAAGAGTTCGCCTGAGTCTCGTCCGAGTTCTTCACTTTCCACTTCTGTCGCAAGGCGGGACCATTCTTGCGGCGTCCAATACGGGCCACCAATGCGCTCCCCAAAGCCCCATTGAAAGATGCGAAAGACCATGCGCGATGGTGCAATCAGCGGCGAAGCGCCCCACATCAGGGCCCGAACCACGGGGGCCAGTAGCGGACCAAGCTCTTCAGCACGTGTAAAGACAAAGCCCCGAACCGCCACTTCTCCTGCAGTAAGCAGCACAATCATGGCGACGACACCAATGATTGCGCCGTAAACCGAGATGCCGAAATGAGAGGAGAGCAGAATATAGGCTCCCACCACGGCAAAGGTTCCGCCAATACACTTCCAGGCTGCAATCCCCAGTGCGAAGCTCTGCGGACTCTCAAGCCAAAGTTCGAGGCTTCTATTTAACGGATGAGGTTGAGACCCTGTACGTTGATGCACAGCAAAGACAGGTATCACGGAGTCGGCAGCCGCAACCAAGAGGCTCAGAATGAGGCCGCCAATGAGGAAGGTACAAGGAACCCAAATCGGTATGTCCAATTAAGGAACCCTCAACCCGCAATGAGTCGGAAGCTTAGAGATCAGCTGCCGGTCTGCTGCGTGTTTATCAGATACGAGCAGAGCTCGTATGCGAGGAAATCAAGTACAGCCATGTCATCGGCGCTGAAACTCGAACCGCCCTCGCGGTTAATTAGCTCAAGCGCGCCGAAGGTACGACCGTCGCGCTCAATCGCTGATACAATCAACGAGCTCACAGGATAACCTATTTTATCAGAAATGTCTTTGTAAAACCGTTCATCTTTTTCGACGTCAGACACAGCCAAGCTGACGCCCTCTTGCGCAGCGAAGCCAACAATGCCCTGCCCCATTGGCACTCGGAATTTCATAACCTCACTGGCCTTTGGCCCGGTTGCCGCAACAAACTGAAGGTCGTCATCGCTGATGTCGGAGAAGAGGACCGAGCCCGACTCACTTGGAATCGCTTTTTGAGCCAGCCCAAGAACAAAGCTAGATGCTTCCTTCAGAGTCTTATGGTCGTAAATTTTACTGGTCTCACCGAAGAGCTCACCAAGAATTTCTGCAACCGGACGCGCATCAACCTTGCCGCGGCCTTGAACATTTGTAATTTCGGGAGCGTCTTTGCTCGCATCAAGGTCACGAATAACGAAGACACGGCCACTTTTTGGATCCGTGACATCCATTCGACCGTCGGTCTTAATATCGCACATCAAAGAACGCGTATCGACTTCGCTCCCGCCGACCTTCTTGAGGCCAGTTTTCAGTGCAGCGGTCCAACTATCCGCTCGAACTTGGCCTTTTCGACCTTTACCATCGTTATTTTCGTTGGGGATGAAGACTTCGTAAAGTGGCATAAATGCTCTCCGTGTTCGCGTTCAGAGGCGTTTTACCCCTGGCAGCGAGTCCACCTCAAGCGTTTACGGGAGCTAGATGACGAGATGTAGGGTGAAGTATGGCGGCCGCGTTCAAAGAATTGAGCATGCATGGGAAGAGAAGCTGTCAGCAAAGATTAGCTGGAGATTTTGCCGGACTCGATTTTCATCTGATTCAGGAGGTCCTGAACATTTACCTTTTCCGCATCAGACTCGGCGTCACTCGAGCTTGACTCGGTGGCGGAACTCTCGTTTGCACTGAATGCCGCCCACTGCGCACCACGGTCTTGCTGAGCGCTGGCTTGTGCCGAGATATCCTCGGTACCCGCCACACTTTCCTCTTGAATTTCAATGTCTTGAGCATCGACTTGGGCGACTGCCTGGGCCTCGATCTGAGCGCGACGAGCCGTATCCTCTTCAGCCCGCTTCTCGGCATCGAGGAGTTCCTTTACAAGGTCCGCGGTATTGGATTGATTGATGCGGTCGACCATGGCGTGCCCCTTTCGTTCGGGGGCCCATCAGAGAAATGCGACCACCCATCCTATAGCGTACATGACCAAGAGAGCGGCGGAAAGCTTTATCACGCCGGGGTCAAGCTCTAGTGATCCATACGAGGTACGCACTTCTTTGGTTAAATGATCCTGGCCATCACTCACAATCTTATCGCGCATCGCGATGACCGAAGCGTAATCGCCTCGTGCGAATGCCTCATCGACTGCGAGGATTTCAGACGGGCGTGCATCCTTGCTGGATGTCGACGAGCCCTTCTGCTTGGCACTCCGCTTACCCATCGATCAGTCGAGCAATGCGCTGTATGCGTCCGCATCAAGCAAGGCTTCAACCTGAGCCGCGTCACTCGCCTTAACCTTGATCATCCAGCCGGCCTCGTAAGGACCGCTGTTTACACTGTCGGGACTGTCTTCGAGTGACGTGTTCACCTCGACAACCTCACCCGAAACCGGTGCGTAAAGGTCAGAAACCGCCTTGACCGATTCAACTGTTCCGAAGGTATCGCCGGCTTCGAAGTTGGTCCCAACCTCAGGTAATTCGACGAAAACAACATCGCCAAGCTGGTCTTGAGCGTGCTCAGTGATGCCTACCACCAAGGTCTCTCCTTCAACTTTTACCCATTCGTGCTCTTTGGTGTATTTTAGTTCGCCAGGAACGCTCATGCTTAATCTCGCTTGTAAAACGGTGTTGAAACTACTTCGGCCTCAATGGATTTACCACGGACCACAATATTTAATCGAGTACCTACCTTAGAGTGTTCCAAAGATACATACCCCATGCCAATCGCCTCTCCGAGACTCGGGCTATGCGTACCACTGGTGACGGCACCTACCGAGGTACCATCTACTTGGATCTCATAACCTTGTCGGGGAATACCTCGACCAACCATCTTGAAACCAACAAGCTTTCGTTTCGAATCGCCTGCTTTGTACGCCTCGATCGCCTTTGAGCCCCGAAACTCGCCCTTCTTGAGCTTCACAACCCAGCCCAGTCCTGCTTCGATCGGGTTGTGCTCAAGGTCGATATCATTCCCGTAAAGTGCATACTTCATTTCGAGGTGCAGCGTATCACGTGCACCTAGCCCGCAGGGCTTGATACCAAACTCGGCCCCGGCTTCTTCGAGTGCTTCCCAGAGCTTCACCGCATCCTGGTTCGAGACATAGAGCTCGACTCCGTCCTCACCGGTATATCCAGTCCGTGCGACACGCACACTGTCACAGCCCGCGATGGTCATATCCTTAAAGAAAAATGCCTTAAAGCTTTCGTCGAATTTGATATCGGCAAGCTTCGTGAGCAAAGCCTCGGCCTTGGGACCTTGGAGAGCAATTTGCGAATAATTGTCAGAGACATCGGTGAGAACACAATCGAACTTCGAGAGACCGTCTTTAAGATGCGCGACATCTTCGTGTCGCCGACTCGCGTTAATGCATAAGAAATATCGCTCGGCCGCTTCGCGATAAACAATCAAGTCATCCACGATGCCACCGTTGTCCTGACACATCACTGTGTAGAGCGCTTGTCCATCAACCAACTTAGAAAGGTCGTTACTTAAAACCCACTGTAGGCCGTCTAAGGCACCTGCACCTTCAACGATTACCTCCCCCATGTGGGAGACGTCGAAGAGGCCACAATCTGTCCGAATAGTTTGATGCTCCTTCATCACACCTTCGTACTGAACGGGCATGTGGTAACCGGCGAAAGGTACCATTCGAGCACCGCGGGCCACATGAAGGTCGTAAAGGGCAGTTTTTGAAAGTTCCATGACTGGGGGTCTCCTTAGAGGGCTTAGCTTACTTTCGACTTTGCGAGGTCGAGCGTGTTCTTCAGCAGCATTGCAATTGTCATCGGGCCAACACCTCCAGGAACTGGTGTAACCTTCGATGCAACTGTTAACGCGTCTTCATAATCAACATCACCTACGAGACCGTTTTCTCCCCGGTTAATGCCAACATCAATCACTGCCGCGCCGGGCTTCAGCCACGAGCCCTTGACCATCTCTGGACGCCCAACCGCCGCGACAACTATATCAGCCCGACGAACTTCTTCTTCTAGGTTCTGTGTTCGTGAATGACAAACAGTGACGGTCGCATTTTCGGCCAGAAGCAAGAGTGCCATCGGCTTTCCAACAATCGTGCTTCGGCCAATTACAACCGCGTGCTTACCGGACATTTCGACACCGGCATGCTTCAAGAGCTGGATACAGCCAAAGGGTGTACAAGGACGCGGTGCCGGCGTACCAGCGGTCAGTGCGCCAAGGTTGAGGACATGGAGTCCATCGGCATCTTTTTCCGGCGCAATTGCGGCTGTGACCACATGCTCATCGAGTCCTTTAGGGAGGGGTAACTGAACGAGGAAACCATCGATTGTCTCATCGTTGTTAAGCGCGTGTACCGCCTCAAGGACTTCTTCCTGAGTCGCGGTTGCAGGAAGACGGCGAATTGAAGAATGCATCCCTGCCTTGGTCGCTGCGAGCTCTTTGTTTCGCACATAGACTTGCGAAGCCGCATCGTCACCGACCAACAAAACACCGAGCCCAGGTGGGCGCCCAAGTTTAGGGGTCAACGCCGAGACCTCTTCGGCCATTTGAGCTCTCAATGAGAGCGCGAGTCCTTTTCCGTCGATTTTCTTATCACTCACGGGACATCTCCTTCGTCTCGGCTTCACCTTAGTGCATGGAGATCAGGGGATTGTAAATGGTTGAATCACGCTCTAGCGGGCTGCGTGCTCTTCGATGAGATCAACCCGGACGGGTTGGTCTGGAATCATCGTCCAGGGCTCTAAGAATCCCTTACGGTCTGGGCCGACAAGGGCTGGGGAAGAAGACTTTATCTGCCAAGGTTCTTGGGTCTGGACTGCTAGGATCACACGTCCGCCACCTCGTCGAAGCCTCAAGGTCAGCGTTTCCGCCGAGACGCTTGGTTGAGCCACAGGCGCGATGGAGAGTGAAGCAACAACATCGAGTGTCCTCGCTCCCTGCGCTTTCCACGATACCTTCTCAACCTTCATCACCACCGGCGCACCGGCGACCTCAATGGATAAAGCAGCGACTGCACGACGCGCATAGTCCCGAGCCAGAGCCGCGAACTCCTTCTCCGATAAGGAACCATCACGAGAGACATCGGCAATACCAACGCCAAGCTCCAAGAGCTTCGCCGGAATCCGAACCTCGACCAGTCCAACCCAGCCCGATGCGTCCCGCTGCATGGTTAACCAAGACGAGAGCTCGGACTTATGCGCAAAACTAGAGGACGGCACTGCGAAGAGCAGCGCAATCAGGGCTAAACCGAGCGCTTGTCCTCGGTTCCGAGCTTTAGTGTGAGTGAGCACCATCGAAGATCCGACGGATATCGGAGCGCTGATAGAAGCGACCACGCCGTCCGTGCTTATGACCATCGAAAAGATGATGGCCCCCACTCTTCTTATCGGGACAGTCCACATCAGGGGTTGGCCCCGGACCGGGATCGTTGCCCGGTGGGTCGAAAGGCCCTTGTGCATCGATGTTGAGCCAGATTGGGTTGGTCATCCCAAAGGGGCGAGCAGCTTGAATCTGCTCGGGGCTTGTTATGCCATCTCCAGTCCCACCGAACGAAGAGAGGTCAACACCGCTGCTACCCAAGATACCGGTTAGCGCCGCAGTGATATTGCTCGGAGGGTCCTCAGCTCCCAAAACGTATGGAAAAAGGTTCTGCGAGCCGCGCGCCATTGCGAGAATCCACGTATCTTGAGGGAAAGCCAGTGCAACGAGACCCTCGGCGTTTGGTTCGCCCGGGCACCAATCGTCCTGATATTCCATGTCATCGACCGTAAAGCTCCAGAGGTCGTCCGACCCTTCTGGTACCTCATAGGTTCGGATTCGGCGACCATTGGCGTAAATGTCGACATACTCGACGTCGACCCAGTTCGCACTTTGCAACGTCACCTGAACATCGATCGACCGGCAGGTATTCGGTGCAGCATAATCAATTGTCTCACCGACCCGCCACACGATCGGTTCACCACCAGCCGCATTACCCGTAATGACCGAAATATCGATGAAGGGACCGTTGGTAAGGATCACTTGATTGTTCTTAATCCCCTCGACGATATCGAGGTCCGTCACATCGCCGATTTGACTATCCCTGCGCTCGGAGTCAGGCCCTCGCTCCAAGCGGATATAATTTCGCGGAGAACCGAGTTCTTCTTCAAGACTATGCGAATCAGAGTTGCCGGTCGCGGTCGGACGCGCGCCGGTATTGATCAGGTTCATCCAATCATTGATCACGCCTGGATTCGAGACATGCCCACCCTTCTCAAGAATGAGACGTCCCGGACCATTCTCAATATGACCACCCTCACACGCATCTTGTTTTTCAGCGATGAACGAATCAATCATGTCCTCGGTCCATCCAGATGGGAACTTATCGCGCTCCGGCATCGGGAATGAGAAGAGAGTATCGAGGCGCTTGCCATTGAATACTTCCACTGCATCAAAATCCGCGGAGAAGCTCTCCGCCTCAAATTGTCCCGATGGGCTATTGGATCGAATCCCAAGGGAAACCAGTGAGCCATAATTATCACCGGATGGATTCTCTTCAGGGATACCCGTGTAAGGGTTCACGTAGTACTGGTCGAAATAGCCGAGGATAGAATCACGTGGATGGTTGACCTGCACGATGGTTTTCGAAGGGCCATAGGCACCCAGCTCACGAAGATTACTGAAGATTTGCTTAGGCGAGCACTCAACCCAGTCGAATGCGCTCTCATTCACCTTGGCGGCATTCGGCTCGTAACAGGTCGAAACAAACGGAAAGTGTGACGACCAGCCAGCGTCATACGTGAGCGGGAATGCATTGAAGTGCCCCATTTCAAGCGAGGACATTTCAACGCCGACCACACTGGTCACAAAATCTTGCAAGCCTTCCGCCATCACAAAGGGCGAATAATCCATGATGTAATTATGGTCGGTAGAGACCATCACTTCGAGACCTTCGGCAGCAGCCGAGACAACCCGGTCCTGTTCTTTCACCGAGGAATCCAGCGAGCCGCGACCATGAATATGTAAATCGGCCGAAACCCAATCATCGGTATTCACAACCCGCTTAAGGGTCGCACTGAGGCGTGCATTGTCCCCCGCACCAAGTTCAACGCCCTCGATAACAACTGCATCGTATTCCATGCCCCGGGTCACATAGACATCGTAAGTGCCAGGACGAACGGGGTCTGATGCAACACCGTCTGCGCCGGCCATCATGAGATGCTCAACGTACTCACCGTCTTGCTTTTGCTTCCAGGCAAGATCGCTTGAGCGACGCCCTTCGCCAATCGTCTTATCAAAGAGATAGTTCCGAGGGTCGCAGATTACATCGCAATTCAACTCGGTACACGTCCGGCAAGCCTCGGATACTTGATATTGACCGACGATGGTAACCTTCGCCGGAAGCGACATGCCACTCGAATTTCGGACGTCAACCGTCAGACGAGCACCGGACGGAACGCGGATAACCTTGTAGTCTCCTGCTAGCCCCTCACCGGTATCTCTGATCTCAAATTGATTGAGCGTTCCGAGCCGACTCCCTTTATCGGGATACGCAAAGCGGCCTTCCTCACGTACAACCCAGTGATAGGTGCCCGCAGGCAAACGTACCACGAATCGACCATCGTCTCTGACTCTAGTCGCAGTCATCGCCATCCCTTGATCATCGAAGATCACGATATGCGCCCCAACCATCGGGTCACCGGTGAGCTCGTCTTTGACCTCTGCCCAGAACTCACCGGTTTGAATGCCGCGGACCTTATTAAGCTCATCGAGAACCGACTGAACCGTTCCGTCACCAACGATGAAGTATTTGGTCCACTCAAAGGTCTCTTTGGCCTCAAGCGTTGCCGGTGCTGTGGTGTGATAAGCACCCGTAAATGCGCTGAAGAGGAACGGCACCAAGAGTGAGGACTTCGTGATTTCGATTTTAGGATCGACCGCAAAGAGGTCGCGGTTGCTGTAAGGATAGTTTGATTCGGTTTCCCCAATCGCGAATCCGTACGACACATCTTCACCCGATGATGCCAGAAAGTCCGTCACCAGGCCTGGAAGAGATGGGAGTGACACGCCAAGAGTGTAGGCGTCTTCAACTGCGAATCGAAGGTCATAACCGGCGGCTCTAACTTCCTCGCCATCGCCAAATGGATCTGTAATGCCACCGGGTGCGAATGGATTGTTTCCCGAACCAAAGAGAAGAACGTCCCCCAGCGGGATAGGTAGCGACTCGATCGTGGAACCACCGATGGTGCTCAGTAGACCGGCCAATCCTTCACCATCGAGTTTCGCCGCGGAAGACCCGCGATTTGTAAGACGCCCGGTGATCTCGATGTGTCGTGCACCCGGCTTGATCAGATAATCGGTTTCAAACACGACTGCGGTCGCATCTTTCGTGATCTCTTCGCCAATAATGGATGCGAGCGTGATGAAATCGCCCGCCCGTGCGCGTGTCCGAATCAACGCTGGTTCACCGTCGGTGCCATCGTTTAGCACCTCGATGGCCGGTAGTTCGACAAGCTCGCCGTTCTCGTCTCGTTGACGACGCGACGCAACGTCGAAAGCCTGTAAGAAAAGCGCCGGGAAGAACACTCCGAAATTATCCTGACCATTGCCGCGTCCAAAATCACCTTGGGTGCCGGGCCGAATGATATCCGCATCGATAATTCCACCGCCGAATATACCGAAGCCCCGCGACCAACCTTGGTTCTGCAAGATGACACGGATTTTCTGATTACCAATTAAGTAATCACCCACTTCACCGATAGCCCCGGGGCCTCCAATCAGCTCGCCGACTGACTCGACCCGTCGCGCGTAGGTATTGCTCTCGGGGTCACCACAGCTGACGACACCGATAAAAGCGGCACAGCAGAGGACGCCGAACTTTCGTACGTTAAACATCAGAAGTTCACCTGAACCGCCGCTTCGAAGCGGTCGTTTGCAATTTCGCGCCCGGTTGCTTCCGCGCTGTGCGTGTACTCAGCGACAAAGAAAAGAGGCATGGATTCTGCGTCGTATCGAAACGCGACTGTGTGATGCATCACCTGGTCGAACTCGGTGACATCTTCTACATCGCTGTCTGAATCCGAG
>JAYYQC010000375.1:0-11392 GCA_036128675.1 Myxococcota bacterium
CAACCTCTATGGCATCAAGACCGCTCTGAGCCGGAATCCGTAAATCCAACGGCGGTCCGATCAGACGCGGCGGCTTAACCTCACCGCTCTCTGCTGAAGAATCCGGAAGAGCAGACGCTAAGCCTAGCGCCAAGCAAAGGTAAAAAAGAGCTGACCCGCCCACATTCCCCTCCACTTCTTTTCAAGATTCTCACTTTGACAAAATCCGTTGCCAGCCATCAACTCCATTCCGGGTCCCCAGCGAAAATCGGAGTCAAAATCCCAAAAGAACTGATAGCGCTGAAACACATGAAAAAAGTCGACTCTACGACAAGTACGTATCCACTGGGGGATATCGTTTCTAGTCACATCATAGTTACGCTGCTCTTGAGAAAATCCCGCACCAATAGCAACTTGATGCCAAGGGAGGAGATCCCATCCCCCCCACACCCTTAGGGCATTTTGGATACCTCCAATGGGCTTCCTCAAGAAATGATAGGAGAGGTCAAGACCAAGACGAATTTGCTCGTTCAGTAAGTAGGACGGTGCGAATCGAAAGCCGTAACCTTCAACCCGACGCTTGGCTATGGGGGAGGAGCTAAAGGAGGATAGAGAAAGCTCGAAGGCGTAACCAGGCGAATTCCAGTCTCCTTTTGAGAGCTCTGATGCACGAAAGACCTCGGCCTCGGCCTTGGCCACAACACTAAACCCAAGCGCGAGACCAAGGGCAAGTGCATAACGAAGCAGCCGTTCATGTCTCGCTAATCCGCCCACTTCAATCCTGCCTTCACCAATCGATGGTCTGAGCACCTATCTGCTCCGACATTCGCGTCGACCACTTCAAAGGCCTCCTGGTCCGCGTAAATAAAATCGATCCTTAAAGGCAGCCAGTTCTCGAGCCAGTAGGTCGTACCAAATCCCCAGCCTGCCCTTAGCCAAGTATCCCAAAAATCTTGACGGAGACGCCAGTGAACTGCCGCGTCGCTGGTTCGGTTGAAGTCCCCGGCGAGGATGGTCGGATCTTTGAAATTAGAGATAACGGTCAGAACTCGATCGAGCTGTTTCGCCTGATTGGCCGCGTTGTGCTCGACACCGTCGACCAGATTCTCTGCCAATTGACTTCGGCCCTGTGCCAGTTCCTCAGTCGCCCGCTTTATGGAACGTTTACTCCACGTAAAGGGCGAAAAATGAATGCCGAGGATATTTGCCACGCGCGTATCATTTGCAACCTCAACGAAAATATATCGCCAGCCCGGAGGCAGTGGGAGGTCCTTCGCACGGGTGATACTCCAAGGGCTTTGGGCCTGGCTACATACGGCAAGACCACCACGTCCATCAGCACCGGTACCAAAGTAATCGACATGATTACAGGAGAGCCCAATGCGTTCCTCAAGGATCTGAAGAGCGCGTTTGGAGACCTCCAAGAAAACCCAGATATCCGCATTACGGTCAGAAATCGCAGCCTCGACGCAGGCCAGGGTTTCCGCGTCGATCTCTCCAGTCAAGGAACGATGCTCGCCCATCCGGCCGAGATTCCACGTCGCTACATTAAGCTCACTGGGGCCTTCAGCTGGAAAAGCTACAAAGTAGCGCCCCCACCAAAACGCACCAAAAAGCCAAACCCCCAAGACAGGAATTCTGACGGACCATGAAGTTCGCAAGTGGGGAAAACTTATCACCAGTGCCAGGATTGCGAGGCCCCAATAGATATAAGGCAGGACCATCGAGACCGCAGCCAGCCAGCCGGCAGGCCTTAGATCAGCACCGGCATATGCCACAAGGGCCAATGCAGCGAAGCTCATCAGCGAGCTAAGCCCCCAGCGCCAACCAAGCGAGACCATCGACTGAGAAGAGTTCTTCACTCCGCTACCTTAATATTTTTGATTTCGCGGTGCGAATCTCACGCAGCAAAAGAGTAAACGCTATGAAGCCCCATGCAATCGCTTAAGTACTCGCTGCTTTGCATAGAATCGATAGTGCAAGATTCGTATGACATGCTCCGCGTCCCGAAGCCCTTCGAGCGCTTCACAGACCTCTTTCATCGACCCATCGGCAAGAAACTCCATGTAGTACTGGGTTTTCTTTCGGTGAGGTGTCGTCACAAGGTCAGTGAGATTTACCCCCGCTTCGGCGAAAAGGTCTAGAAGTGATCGGAGCGTTCCTGACTTATGAGACAGAAGAAGTTGAACCGCAAAGGTAATTCGTTTTGGGCACTTTTTCCACTTACCTTTGATCCAGCCCTGACCAGCCTTGCAGTGCGCTCGATGAATGCGCCAGCCACCATCGCGCGTCTTACGTCCGACGATTGCTTCATTCGGAGTAGGTATGCAGCAGGTCGCAAAGTGCAATTCGTCTGAATCGAGGTTGGTAATCTCAAAATGCTGTTTACCTCGGCTTCGAACGACGCCGTAATATTCGGTTGTGCGCTTAAGCGCTTCCCTAATCAGCAAGCGTGCTCTGGGCGTGGTAACCTCTCGTAACCACGCTCGACGTGGCCTTGAACGCTCATTGGTGACTAACTCGATGATGTCCCCATCTTGCAAAGGGTGCTCGGGTGGACAGTATTTCCCATCGACCATCGCACCAATACAGTGATCACCTTCGCGAGCACTTAAGCCGTATGCGAAGTCAATGACCGTCGCCCCATGTGGGAAGGTGAGATGCTGGCCCGACTTTGAATAAACATCGAGTTGATCCCTCAAGCCAATCGCATGAACCTCACTGCGCCCTGGACTGCTTGAACCAACGATCTCTAAGAGATCTGCAAACTGTGTCACCCTCGATGCGCGGTGTTCCCACTGAGCTAGGACACCGTATCGATTACTGTCGAAGTCTTCACGGCACACGATATGCACAGAGACCGTCACACTCGAGATAAATACCCGGGTGGTAAGCGCCCGAAATCCATTGGCCTTAGGTACATTCAGGTAATCACGCACGCGACGACGCACTGGCTGAAATTGTTGATGAACGAGTCCAAGCACTGCCCAGGCACGCGCTTCATTTTCAACAATAAACTCAAGTCGATGGGAAGGAATCTCGTCGACGCCCATCAGGCGCCCACTTCCAGGCGTCTCCGTCAAACAGAAGTAATCTGCGATATCCTTCGGCACCAACTGCACCTGTACATCCTCGAGTTCTCCAATTCCTTCGAGGTGCGCTACGACCTTTGAGAGAAGCGCCGAATCCTCGCTCTGCCGATTCTTCAGATCTGATAGAAACTCTCGGTACTGCTTCGGCATCAAGAAAGGAACCAGATTCTGAGTCAGTGAATCCGCCAAGGCTGAGATGCCAAGCTTGCGAGCGGTTCCGACATAGAGAAGACCAATCGCCGCCTTCGTTCTAGCTTTTGCTGGCTTATGGACGAAACCAAATGTCTCCGAGTTATCGAGAACATCGAAGGACTTGATCAACAAGACACGAATATCGCGGGCTGCTGCAGAAACGATGCGTTCATAGGTTGCCGTGAGGTCTCCGCCACCACTCGACTTTCGCACCTTGGTCAAGGCTAAGACCAGCTCAGCGACCTCTGGGTTCCACTCTTTGATACGGTCTTCTGCACAAAGTTGGGGTGGAGCATCCTCAATCGTATCGTGAAGAAGCGCGGTGCAAATCGAAATGGGATCACGAAGCCCCCAAGTTAAAATCGTACGTGCAATGCGTAGCGGATGGAGGACATAGGGGGAACCGTCAAACTTCCTTGTTTGACCGGTGTGGAACTCGACTGCCATGTCCACCGCCCGTGAAATCGCACGCATGCCATCCGAGTCGAGATAGACCTGAGCATCGCTTAGTAACTCATCGATATGGGTTCGAACTACGGCCTGATGCTGCATCGTCCACGTATCCTTCCAAAATCAAATGGACCCCGAGAGCCTAACACGGTTCGACCGCCCATCAACCCCACCAACGATGATTGAATTTTACTTCCGTGCGCCATAACGTCTCAACGCGTGGAGGTGGATGGCTGGCTGGTGCTACCCCCGGTCTTCAAAACCGATGCGAGGCGTGAGAAACGGCTCGGGCGGGTTCGATTCCCGTACACCTCCGCCAAAAAACGATCATAATCTTCGCTAGAGTCGGAAAATACTATTGTAAGGCGATGTAGGATAGTGTAGGCGTGCTGGTCCGTTAGGGTTCAGCCGTCCGTTCTGTTCGGTCCCCGGTCACGAGGCAGACCGCCTCGACCAAATGCTGGTCTTCACAATCTTTTGTGTACGTGTCCATTGTTAAATGGGCCGAAAGGACTGGTGCCATCATGCGCATTTTTGCCCAATTATCTGTTGTTTTTGGTTGTCTACTCACGCTCGTTGCCTGCTCAGTATCGAATGAGCCTGCACAACTTGATGTTCAAACCCCGAATCACATCGAACTGAGTGAAGGTGAAGAACTTCGTCAGATCACGATCAACTTAGCGCCCGGAGCCGTGAAGCGCTTTCGGATCTCTACTGACCAATTCGTCGCCAATCTTCAGCAAGGCGGTGCCACCGCGGCACGACTGTCTGTAAAGTATTATGACATCGAAGCCAGCTCTCAAACTGAGATAAGCCCTACAATCTATGCCATTGCTGAGGACGAGGCTGCACGCAATTGGACGCTTCGAGTTCACAACGAAGGCGAAGATAATCTACTAGCCACCATCAGTGTTCGTGGTCTGGTTCGAGATAGTGAAGTTCCTTCCGCACCCCGATTAGACGCACTCCGCTCTTATGAAATATCTCTCGAGCCCGGTTCCTCGGTGAGACGACGTGTGTCGGCGGTCAACCTCGTTGCCGCGTTCCAAAACGAGTCTGAGCATAACCGTGCGAAGTTACGACTTAAAAACTATGAACTCGAGTATGAAGTCGAGACAGTCGAGCCCGTAGTACAAACTGCTTCAAATACCGGACAACAACGTAACTGGACCATTGTTCTGACAAATGTCGGTGAACACCAACTCGAAGGTACCTTATCGGTCTACGACCGTGATACTTACATCGCCTTCCACGAAAATGATGCTGCGACAAATAATATCGAAGCATCGGTTGTCTTCTCTCCGCAGGGCTATCATCAATCGCACCTACCTCGCATTGTCGAAGCATTGCAAAACGCTGAGCAGACCATCGACGTTGCTATGTATAGCATGAGCGATAGCTCAACCCGACAAGCATTGGGTGATGCAGCCGAGCGAGGTGTGAGAGTTCGTGTGCTCTTCGAAGGAGCCGTATCCGACCGGAAAAAAGATAGCGGAACACGCAGCCACCAGCTCGAAGAAATGGACGTAGACGTTCGCTACGTAAACAAGATTCTGCATCATAAGTACGCTCTCATCGACGGTGTTGAAGTTGATCCCACCGGCAGCTCCGGCGTCTTGATCAGCGGTAGCGGAAACTGGTCGTACGGAGCCGCATCAATCTACGACGAGAACACCCTCTTCATTCAAGGCGACCGCTATCTTCTCGAGACCTATCAGCAGGAATTCAACTATCTCTGGGCCCATAGTCGAGATTTCGAGGGTGACGCAGAGCCTATTTCAACCGACGTTCTTCCTATCGAGGTAGGTGAGTCGTCCGCAGGTTCAGAAGCCGTGTTCACCTCGGATAACTTCTCTGTCTACCAATCGTCACGCTATGGGTGGACCTTCCGAGTAGAAGCAGGTCGCAACCGTGTCGCGAACCGACTGATCGACCTCATTATGAACGCACAAGAATCCATCTCGATTGCGTCGGGGCATATGCGAAGCAATGCAATTGCAGAGGCTCTTATCGCGAAGAAAGAGGCCACACCCGACATTGCAATACGTATCCTTTTGGACGGGCAAGAGTATGTCAGTGAAAGCTACAACAACACGCAAAAGAACAAGCAAGCAGCTTGTCTTGAAAATGCGGGCGATAGTGAGTCAAAGCGCCAAAAGTGTCTCGACGTCGGATTTCTCTACAGCTACGAGCTCTCGCAATCTGGCTTGGACCTTCGTTTCAAGTACTACGCATTTAGATGGGACTATAGCTACGCGAAGCAAATGCACCATAAATACATGGTCATCGATAATGAAATCGTCGCCACTGGTAGTTACAACCTCTCAGACAACGCAGAACACAATACCTTCGAGAATGTCACCATTCTTCGCGCAGATACCTACGGGGAAACTGTTGCTGCATACGTAGACAACTTTGATTTCATGTGGAATCGCGGGAACGCAGAATACGAAGACTTTATGAATGAGCTTCCCACCCTTGATGTAATACCACTCGTGTTTGACTCTATGGCATTAACCCAGCCGGAGGTCGCCGAGCTCAAGCGCACCATCGCGCGTCTGTGCCCAGCTGTCTGGTCAGATGAATTTCGTTCTAATCCTTCGAGCAATCGTACATGCGACGTGCTCAGCCAGTAGTGAATCTCCATTCTAGATATTGCTGGTAGGTCGGTTGCTCAGTAGGCTCAGCCTATGAGTGTACCGGCCGACCTCCTTATCTATTTCATCCTGGCTCTGGGAGCCTTGATGGTATGCCTAGACGTCTTAAGACGACGACAACTGCGTACGCTCCAAAACCAACTACAGAACCCAGGTCACCAAATTGAAGCGGCTCTGGCCCGACTAGAGTCTAAGATTGAGACTGAGTTCCGAGTTCTACGAGAACTCGAACAGACTCAGCGAAGCGATGCGCAGCAATTGCGGAAGGAACTCAGTGCCTCGAGCGATACGTTGCAACAAAGAGTGATGCAAGGCCTCCAAGATCTACTCACCCACAATGCCAAAGCCCTCGAGGAGGTTCGCAAAACTGTCGACGAGAAGCTAAGCGAGACGTTGGATAAACGCCTAACCGCATCGTTCAAGCTCGTCGGTGAGCGCCTTGAGAAAGTGCACCTCGGCCTCGGGGAAATGCAGGCCCTTGCGCAAGGGGTCGGCGATCTAAAAAATATTCTCAGTAACGTTAAAACACGGGGTATTGTCGGCGAGACAATATTAGCCAATATCCTCGATGAATGCCTCCCCAAGGAGCGCTACGAAACACAGGTAAAGCTCTACCCAAATGCCTCAGAAATTGTCGATTTCGCGATTAAATTGCCAGGAAGAGAAGACGAAACGGTGTGGTTACCCATTGATGCCAAATTCCCGCGCGAAGATTACGAACGGCTCTTAGAGGCAGAAAGCAACCATGAGGATGATGCAAGTAAGACCCACCGAAAAGCTCTCGAGAAACGCGTTCTAAGTTTCGCCAAGAGTATCAGTGAGAAATACGTCCAACCGCCCTATACCACCGACTTTGCAATTCTCTTCCTGCCATCGGAGGGACTTTACGCACGCTGTTTGGAGTCGGTTACGCTTTTTGAGAAATTCCAACGTGAGCATCGAGTGGTTCTCGCCGGCCCGACGACCATTCTCGCCTTGATGAACAGTCTCTATATGGGCTTTCGATCGCTTGCGATCCAAAAGCAATCAAGCGAAGTTTGGAAAACGCTCGGGCAAGTAAAAACGGAATTCGGTCGATTTGAGAACGTTCTGTTAGCGGTAGACAAAAAGCTGCACGAAGCCAGTAATAAGATCAAAGAGGTCCACACTCGGAGCGAGCGGATGCAAGCGAAGCTCAAAGACGTTGAAGAGCCAGAATCACTTAGTCTTCCGGTGCTTCACGACGGAGACTAAGTCGTTCCAGTCGTTGTTGGCGGCGCTCTTCGGCATTTTGAAATCGTCGATGTTCATCTTCACTGGTAGGAACCACTTCCGGAACAGGTATGGGACGTCCCTCGCGATCAACGCTGACGAAGGTAAAGTAACCGGTGAGGCAATGCTCTCTCTCACGGGTTTTGGGATGCTCTCTGAAGACCTTGACGCCAACCTCCATACTGGTGCGACCCGTATGATTCACCTGAGCCCGAATAATCACGACATCACCCACCCGGATCGCACGTTCAAACACCAAGTCGTCAACCGCAACCGTGACACACGACTCTCGGCAATGCCTTGATGCTGAGATAGCAGCGGCCATATCCATCCAAGCCATAATTCGGCCACCGAAGAGGGTGCCATGGAAATTACTGTCCGGAGGCTGAACAATGTGGGTAGTTTCGACCGCAGAATCAGCTGGGTGAAGTGCTGTCATCTCAGTTTATCGTAAAAAAGGACAACCGTGACGCAGTGATACTCGTTATCAGAACTCTGTGTTACGACTTTATCGACAAGCTTAATCTTGCCAGATTGGGACTCTAGCCAGCGTGTTATGAGCTCGCCGAGCTCCTCGCGCTCTTTGTGCTTAGTTGCACTGAAAACCTTGACCGCACTAAACATCGTCTCTCCCCCACTCCATCACGCAATGTGGTCCTTCAAGAGCCTAAAGGTTCCCTCAGTTTCCTTTACGCTGCAACTCATTATCAACAAATCGCTGCATCAGGGGAAGTGGCAAGAGACCAAGAAGCTTCACTCCGTTGATAAAAATAGACGGTGTCGCGTTCAATCCTAGACGAGACGCCTCTTTCTTCCCCCGAGCTACCCAGCGCTTCGGGATGTCAGATTTCATACACCGCTCGAACTCTTTTCGATCGCCACCAACTCTAGCCGCCATGTCACCGAGCATCGAACGGTCCACCTCGCCAAGATTGTTATAAAGCATGTCGTGGTACGCCCAAAAATGCCCTTGAAGATGCATGCAGTGCGCCGCTTCGGCGGCGACCCGGGCAAACGGATGACGCTCCAAGGGGAAGTCGAGATAAACAACCTTAAGATCGTGAGGGTAGAGCTCTCGGAGGTTTTTCATAACCTGGGACGCCTTCGCGCAGTAGGGACACTCGTAATCAGCAAACTCAACCACCGTGACCTTCGCATCCTCGGGCCCCATAAAGGGTGCATCTCGCAAGTCGAGCTTCTCGCGTGGAAGCGCTGGTACTGGGATATCCATGTGAACATTTGCCCGCGCGACCAGTCGCTCAACGAGTTCCTCCATCAAGGCCTCGCGGCGCTGAACCGAAAGATGCTCCCGCAACGATGGACTCACCTCTTCAAAGCTCGCCCCCTGAAAACGAGCCCGATTCGCATCGTAGAGCCTCTTGAGTTCGTTCTCTGACGGCGGCGTAACACGCTCGATCACCTCACGGCGATACAGTTCTTCCCGAGATATGCCTAATCTACGCGCCTCTTCATCGAGCAAACTTTCACCAACAAGTCCTCGAAACCCTACCCATCGAAGATGCATCTCTCGCTGAAGCGCTTCGCTCTTCGACCGAGAAATCTCCTGTTGAAGGCCGGTATCCAAATCTGTCGAATAGAGGACCTTTCCATTCACCCGCCCCAAGGCCACCTTCCCTGCTGCAGGCTCAGCCTCAGCAGTCACAGCCTGAGCGGCTCTTTGGGAAGCATTGGCCGGCGCGGCCGAGGGTCGCTCTTGTACCAAGGGTCGAAACACAGAACAGCCCGTGGAGCCCACCCAGAGGAGAACTGTCGCCATTCTTACCGCCCGCCAAGCGACGGGTCTTAAATCATACATCATCAAAGTCGACCTCAAGTCTTATTTCAGAAGGTTCACCAATTGTGGGCAAGGTAAAGCCACTCCATATCAAGGTTTGGCCTTGATTGAGTCCGAACCGCTCTCGAGGAGGCAAGAGTTCATGAATCGGACGCTGACGAAGCGCGCTCTTGCTTAAGTCCCAATTTGGGTAAAGTGGCATACTCCACTCGCGGCCATCTGGAAGCTCCCCTACCAACCGCATCATAAGGGGAGAAACAGGATGTTCCCCTGTATAGCTCAGCTCTACTTCCCCAACCCAGAGGCTGCCAGCGTGCACATTCTCAAATCGCGTAACGTTAATGTCGAGGTTAAAGAGCGGTAAGATCTGCTCAACCCGAGAACTTGGCGTAACCACCAAAGGTTCACCAAGAAGGGCTCGGTAATCAAACCCAAAGAAATCGCGCGAAATACCGATACTTAAAAATGCAATACAAAGGACAACAACACTTGCACTTCTGAGCCCAAAACCCGCAGGTGCCCTGAGACCATATTCCGAAATCATCCCCGTATCGACCGCCCACTTGGGCAGTTCTTGCGTATCACGAGGTTCAACCACTGGGAGCTTTTCCTCAGATGGTTCTTCTAAGCCAAAGAGCATATTTCCAAGCTCACCGTGGCTCAAAGCCTTGGTTGCGACGTGGTCAGGGTGCCCTTCGTCGTCTGCTGCCAACGTCTGAGTTGGAATCGCTTGCACTTCGTTTGGATGCTCACCGGGCTCTCGAATGAAGTTGGTGTGCCCACAGATTGGACATTGCCACAACGAACCATCTGGGGTCCGGGGAGATGACCGGTGGTGACAAGCACCGCACTCGTGTGTTTCCTCGACGCCCACTTAATCTCCACCGGCTTAACGAAGCCGTGGTCCCCACGACGGTGTCTCGTAAATACCGCTTCCTGCCGAAATCAGCCGAGGGTTACGACCATCAGCATCCATCATCCAAAGGCGCTTTTTGCCGCTCTTACGAGTCGATGTGAAAACGATATGATGCCCGTCGGGAGAGAAAGATGGTGACTCATTATCGCCTTGGTCTTGGGTCAATCTCTCAACATCACCGGTAGCCGGATCTAAGAGAAAAATGTCGTATTTCAAGCGTTCATCGCGGGCGCAAAATGCTATCTTTCCACCAGGCCGGGGCGACCAATCCGGCTCCTGGTTGTAGTTGCCGCGAAAACTGATCCGACGGGTACCGGTGCCATCTGCATTCATCACGTAAATGTGCGGATTACCGGAACGTGAACTGACAAACGTTATCTGTTGACCATCAGGACTCCAGCTGGGTGATACATCGAGTCCCCAACTATTGGTCAGTCTAGTGAGATTCTCTCCATCTACGGTCATTGTATAAATCTCAGTATTCCCATCGACGGAGAGGGTAAACGCTATTTTCTTACCGTCGGGAGATAGCGCAGCTCCCATATTGAGACCACGCTTATTCGAAAGCCACTTGAGTTCCTTGGTTTTCAAGTCTAACGAGTAGAGATCCGGGTTGCTGCGCAGATAAGAAGTAAAAAGTAGTGTCTTACCCTCTGGCCCCCACTCGGGAAGGACACTGACGGCTGATGGGTCTGTGAGACGACGCTCTGAGCCGCCCGCTATATCAGAAACATAGAGCGCCTTACCCGCCTTGGTTTGTTTAATGTAGGCAATCTTGCTGGAGAAAACGCCTGCCTCCCCAGTCAACAATCGTATAACCTCATCGATGAATTCCAACGTGGCACGTTCTGCGTCAGAGGTAGACACCGAATAACTTTTCGCCAAGAGTTCTTTTTGGGAGACGACATCAAAGAAACGCAAAGTCAAACGGGCCTGGGTGCCCCGTACCTCAACCGTAGAGCGCAAAAGCCCCGAAGCGCCAATGTTGAGCCAGTTGCGATAGACAGGTGCCTTTGCGAGATCATTGGCAGAGCGGAGGTAGGAACCGGGTGGAAGAAGC
>JAYYQC010000376.1:0-3395 GCA_036128675.1 Myxococcota bacterium
GGGCTTAATTGGTGCGATGGCACGGGCTTTATTCACGGTTGGTCGTACGTCTCAGACTGAGAGCCAGATAGCGCTCATGGAGTGGCTCAGGCTTGAGGCTCAATTCGCAAGGGCTGAGGTAGTCGATGAAGCGCGTATTCAGAGCGGTTCTTCTAAGCGGTTATTTGATTTGTGGGTAGAGGCGCATTCCAAAGCCCCCTGAATCGTCATTTTTTATCTTGCTTCACGGATGACAAGCTGTAACTGACCCCTCTAAAGGGAGGCAGGTCAATGTTAAACGTCATTTGGGTTGTCATGATGATCGGTGCGCTGGTTTCTGCGGCACTGACAGGTCGAATTGATGAAGTAACCAAGGCAAGTACCGATGGTGCAAAACTTGCCGTGACTTTGGCACTCGGCCTTATCGGTGTGATGGCGTTTTGGCTGGGGATGATGCGCGTCCTTCAACGGGGCGGGTTATTGGATGCGATGGCTCGGGTATTGAAACCGGTTTTATCTCGACTTTTTCCCGAAGTCCCCGCGGAGCATCCCGCAATGAGCATGATGGTCATGAATATGACTTCCAATATGTTGGGCCTAGGAAACGCAGCGACTCCTTTTGGGCTAAAGGCGATGCTCGAGCTCGACAAACTCAATAAGACGAAGGGAACTGCCTCGAATGCGATGTGCTTGTTTCTGGCAATCAACACTTCGGGCGTCGCCGTTCTGCCTCTCGGTATGGTAGCGGTCAGGGCTGAATTGGGTTCCACAAAGCCGGGCGCGATCATTGCTTCAACGCTCCTCGCGACGTTTTTGTCGACGACGGTCGCGGTAATCTGTGCCTTTACCTTTTCGCGAATGAAGTGGTTTGCGCCACCGGTAGCCACAGTAGCTGAGGCTGCGGGCGCGACTGGAGATATTGATGTCGCTGATGCTGAGGCCGCCTTTGATGGCGCTAAGAGCGAAGTATTGGTGTCTAAGCCGCTGTGGGGCGGACTAGCGGCATTGTGCTTTGGTGGGGCCTTTGCCTATGCATTCGTCGGCTTGCTCCAAGATGTCGGTCTAGCTGAGGCGCTGAAAGTCGTCATTCAGAACTGGCTCCTCGTTATCCTGATCGGAATGATTGTCATCTATGGCTTTTGGCGCGGGGTCAAAGTCTACGATGCTCTGATCGAAGGTGCGCGTGAAGGGTTCGACGTGGCGCTTCGAATCATACCGTATATGGTAGCGATCTTGGTGGCGGTGGGGATGCTAAGAGCATCCGGTGCCCTTGGGTTAGTCACAGACACATTAGCTCCGTTGACCGCTCTGGTTGGAATGCCGGCTGAGGTCTTTCCAATGGCCGTTTTGAGAACGCTTTCCGGAAGTGGCGCATTCGGTATGAGCAGCGAGTTAATGACGACCCATGGACCCGACTCGTTGATCGGGCTCATTGCCTCAACGATGCAAGGCAGCACTGAGACGACCTTCTATGTTCTCGCTCTCTATTTTGGTGTCGTTCGAGTCAAGGAAACGCGCCATGCTCTGCCGGTTTGTTTGATAGCTGATACCGTTGGAGCAATCGCAGCGGTCTGGACGTGCAAATTACTTTTGTTCTGAGGCGATATCGTTGGATGCTGGTAGCTCTCGGTATACGCGGGAGGGTTGCTTTGTTATTGGAGGAGGTGGGAGGCCACTTTCTCTGCTCGCCCGGTTTTGTAGATTCCAAAGCGCGGTGTTCTCTGGCTCATCGCGGGCGAGAATATTTGCGAGTTCGTGGGCATTTTTCCAGTCTTTCAAGCCGACCAGCGCTAGCAGCTTCCCCCAGAGAGCTTCTCTATTCTTTGGTCGCAAATTTAGAACTTCTTGATAGTCTTGTAAGGCGAGTTCGGCCTTGTTTAGGAGCAGGTAGAGGTCGCCACGGTTTAGGAGCGCACTCAAAGTTCTCGGCCTTAATTTGAGTGTTCTAGTGTACGCCTGAAGCGCTTCATGATGTTGCCCGCGCTGGTGAGCATACCGCGCCTCGAAGAGCCACACCTTATAAGAGCTGGGCTTTAGCTTCCTGAAATCGCTTAACTCTTGGGCAAGGGGTGTCTTCGGGAGCTTTCCGTCGATACGAAGACGGATCAGGGCTTCTAGCGGTTTAGTCCAGGTTGGCTCCAGATTGCGTGCCTCGGTAAACAAGCGCTCAGCGGTCTCCCAGGCTGACCTCTTTTTGGCCTTTTGCCCCTGAGCGTACGCGTCTTTCGCGTCCATATTGAGGGCAAGGGCTAAAGGCGATAGGAGCAGGGTCAGCGTAATGAGAAGACCCATAAAGAAGCTTCGTTTGCTCTTAAGGTCTAATCGAAGGGATAAATGTGTCATGCTTTTGACTATCGACGTTGGTAACACTCAGACACTCTTCGGCGTTTTTTCGCAGAAGGGAGACCTCATCCAACACTTTCGTATAGCGAGTGATCGAAATAAGACCGATGATGAATTAGGCGTACTTATTCGTGAGATCCTGCATGACCGTGAATTTGATGTCAAAACTTTAAAGGCCGCGATTATAGCGAGCGTTGTTCCACCTCTCACGCTGATCTTTGAACGTGTTTGTAAGCGTCGCTTCGGGATCGAGCCGCTGATTGTCGGCCCGGGTATCAAGACTGGGATGCCAATCCGTTGCGATAACCCCAGAGAGGTTGGGGCTGACCGCATCGTGAATGGCATTGCGGGATATGAAAAATACAAAGCGAATGAGCCTCAAGAGCATGGATTGATCATCGTTGACTTCGGGACCGCTACCACTTTCGATGTGGTGTCCCCGCAAGGTGATTATCTCGGAGGAGCGATTTCACCAGGCATTCAGATTTCAACTGACGCACTCTTTACGCGGGCCTCGAAACTGCCCCGTGTGGAATTGACCATGCCTAAGCGAGCAATTGGAAAATCGACGGTGGAGAGTATGCAATCGGGTATCCTCTATGGCTATGTTGCGATGGTGGACGGTATGGTTCGCAGAATGAAACGAGAAACAGGATTTCCGGTGAAGGTTATTGCTACGGGTGGGATTGCTGGACTCATTGCAAAAGAGTCTGAAGAAGTTGAGGTAACAGATGACTTTCTGACCCTTGATGGACTGAAGCTTATCGCTGAGCGCAATGACCTTTTTCGGGATTAAGTAAATCGAATGCAAGCTTGGTCACAGTTATTGAGTCCGCCTGGTAGGGATATTCTAAGCGGGGACGCTCCAAAACCTCTGGTGGAAATGGCGTCCCGAGGGTTGGCCCCGTTGCCGCCAACCGACGTGTTAGTGTGCTTGATTTATTTCTTGACGCAGGATGAAGAGAGGCTTCGCGATAATGCACTGGGCGCTCTTAAAAACCTTCCTACTAAAATCGTGACGAATGTGCTCCAGGAAATGAGTGCCCGGGAACTCGGTGACCCAGCGATGACAT
>JAYYQC010000377.1:0-3194 GCA_036128675.1 Myxococcota bacterium
CTTGCTCGGGATGAACCCCGGACCTTGGGGGATGGCGCAAACGGGGATCCCCTTTGGTGAGGTTGCCGCGGTACGCGACTGGCTCGGGCTTGAGGCCGAAGTCGGACGACCGACGCGTGAGCACCCGAAGAGGCCGGTTGAGGGATTCGCATGTCAGCGGAGCGAGGTTTCTGGGCGCAGACTTTGGGGCTGGGCTGCTGAGGCATTTGGCACGCCGAAGGCGTTCTTTCGCGAATACATCGTCATCAACTACTGTCCACTTGTTTTTATGGGGGAGACCGGAAAAAATATCACGCCTGATAAGCTTCCGGTGGCGGAACGAAAACCACTCGAGGCGATCTGCGACACAATGTTGCGAGCCTGGGTTGAGGCGCTTCGCCCCGAACGACTGGTTGGCGTCGGCGGCTTTGCCGCTAAACGACTTCAGACAGTGTTTCCGGAGAGAAAAGCGGAAGTCGGTCAGATTCTTCATCCAAGTCCCGCAAGCCCTCTGGCGAACCGTGGGTGGGCCCCAAAGGTCGATGAGCAGCTAAGAGCGTTAGGCTTACCAGTTGGGGCAGGTGTAGGTCCCGCATGAGTGCTCCACTCGTCGCGATTGTTGGGCCTACGGGTTCCGGCAAGAGTGGTCTTGCCGACCGCTTGGCTGAGTCACTAAGTGGAGAAATTATCAGCTGCGACTCAATCCAAATCTATCGCGGTTTTGATATTGGGAGCGCGAAGCCAACCCTAGATGACCAGTCTCGGGCCTCTTACCATCTGATTGATGTGGCTGACTGGGATGAACCTTTCGACGCCCAAATGTATCGAACGAAAGCTTCCGCAGCCTTGGCAGATATCCGTTTGAGGCACCGCACACCGATTCTTTGTGGAGGGACCGGCCTCTATCTTCGGGGGTTTCGGTGGGGGTTGATCGATGTACCGCCCTCATCACCGGAGATTCGCGAGGAGCTCGAGGCCCTCGAACAAAAGGAGGCGGGCTCTGTGTTTGCGATGCTTCGAGAACTTGACCCTGAAACAGCCCTTAGAATTTCTCGAGGCAATATACGTTACGCGATAAGGGCTATCGAGATTTTCAGGCAAACCGGTGAGAAAGCGAGTGCGCTTAAGCGTGAGCATGCTTTCCAGAACGAAGAAGTTCCCATGCGCGTTTATTGGCTCAATCTTCCGTCCGAAACGCTCAGGGCCCGTATCGAACGGCGGGTAGGGGTCATGATGGCCTCCGGGCTTGTTGATGAGGTCGATAGCCTACTTCGGGCCGGCGTTGATGAGGATTCTACGCCGATGCGGTCGGTAGGTTACCGAGAGATTGTTCGCTACTTGCGGCGAGAAATGACGTTGGACGAGGCCACCGCTGCCATCATCAGTGCCACTTGGAAATACGCACGTCGTCAGCGGACCTGGCTGAGGCGCGAAAGAGAGGTGATTCGGCTTGATATCGCTCACCCGGATGAGGCATTGGAGATGATCTCGGTGCAGACTTGACAATTGACCCCTGCTCTTTGAGCATGGCTCGACCGTTTGGGTGCTGGGATTGAGAGGATTTAGGGCATGACAAAACCGCCGAAGGCCAAAGATTCAACCTTTGACGAGGCACTGGGTGACCTTCGAGAAGGTATCGACTCGGTAGACAATCAGCTGGTTCAATTGCTTTCCGAACGGGCCCATCTCGCGAAGCGGGTCGGCGAGCTTAAGAGCCGCCATGATAAAGAGGCCTACGTGCCGGAGCGTGAGCATCGCCTCCTTAACCGCCTGATGGATAGCAACCCGGGTCCTCTTCCTAATGGTGCACTCAAGCAGATTTATAAAGAGATTATCAGCGGCTGCCTTTCGCTCGAAAGTCCACTTCAGGTGGTTTATTTGGGGCCTGAAGGAACCTTTACCCATCAGGCTACGAAACGTCACTTCGGCATGAGTGCCCAACTGATGCCTCGCAAGGGCATCACTGAGATTTTTCAGGATGTCGAGTGCAAGCGGGCAGAATACGGTGTTGTACCTATAGAGAACTCGACCGAAGGTGTTGTGAACCCAACACTTGACGCCTTTATGAACTCCGACCTCGCGATTTGTGCGGAGGTACTCTTGCCGGTGAGTCATCATCTGCTGACTCAATCTGGGACGTCTGGCGGAATCAACAAGATTTACTCTCATCCTCAGGCGATAGCGCAGTGCCGTGAATGGCTGCAGCGACACATGACCGATGTGCCATGTATCGACGTATCCAGCACCGCGCGGGCCGCTCAGCTCGCAGCCGAAGACCCCAGCGCCGCGGCGATTGCCAGTGAGCTCGCTGGACATATCCACGGGCTTGAACCCGCGCATCGTAATATTGAAGATCTCCGAGGCAACATGACGCGATTTTTAGTGATCGGGCATCAAGATTTGCCTCCCACGGGAGATGATCGAACTTCACTGATGTTCGCTCTTAAAGATCAGCCAGGTGTTCTTTATGATGCGCTCGCACCGTTCGCTCGTTACGGTATTAATATGTCTCGAATTGAGAGCCGACCTTCACGTCGAAAGGCGTGGGAATATCTATTCTTTATCGATTTAGTCGGGCATCGCGGAGAAGAAAACGTCGCTGAAGCCCTCAAGACACTCTCGGAATCCTGCCAGTTTATGAAGGTGCTTGGGTCTTATCCGAGGGGTCTTATGAATGAAGACCTGACAGCCCCGGTACCTGCCGGAGAAGGAGCGACCTAATGCTTCCATTGGTGAATGATGCATTTTTGACCTTAAAGCCCTATCCCCCTGGTAAGCCGATCAGCGAGACTGAGCGGGAGCTTGGGATCACCGGGTGTATCAAGCTTGCTTCGAATGAAAATCCACTTGGCCCTTCGCCCAAGGCAGTCGCGGCGGTCTCAGATATTCTGAAATCGCTCCACGATTATCCCGATGGTGGTGGTTATTATCTCAAGGACCGTCTCGCAGAATTTGTAGGGTATGAAACTGACCACATTATCCTTGGTAACGGTACGAACGAGCTCATTGAGATGCTTATTCGGACGTGCATTCGCCCCGGCGAAAACATGGTCTACGCTGAGCAATCATTCATTGCGTACAAGCTATGCGGTCTCTCAGCGAATGCGGAAATCATTGAGGTTCCACTCAAGGACATGCGTTACGACCTAGAGGCTATGGCCGCTGCTATGAACGATAAGACCAAGTTGGTGTTCATCGCGAATCCAAACAACCCT
>JAYYQC010000378.1:0-7250 GCA_036128675.1 Myxococcota bacterium
AGAGTGCATCGACATTGAGTGGTGGTAGGCGCGTCGATAAGCCATCATTCGCATGGCGGCAGTCTCGGGCTCTGAGAAGGGGTAGGTGCCTTTGCCTAATCCAGGCGTCCAGGTGAAGCCGTAATTTCGGTTTAAGTCTACGCTATTAGCGTTTCGTCGGGAGTATTCAGCAGTACCGTCTGGATTAACGACGGGAACGACCCAGATTTCATAATTGTCCAGAAGGTCACGGACATCGTCGCGTATCCCATAATCGGATGCGAGGCGCTCGGCGAGTGCAAGAGAAACCTCCATCGATGACCATTCGTCCCCGTGGTGGGCACCCAGCACCCGCATCGAAGGCTCATCGATTTCTCGACTGTGGACGTTATCCGATAACACAAGCGCTACGATTGGTCGCCCTTCGACTGAGTAGCCGAGGGTCACCGTCTTCGTGATCTCTGGGAAATTTGCGGCTACCGTGTTCAGGGTTTCGATCACTGTCTCAGGGGTATTATAGCCGTTGGCATTCTTCGTTTTAACCCGGGGGCGTGGTGGCAAGGGCTCAGTCCGTATGAGCCTGAGTCCGTAGCTCTGGAGCTGACTCTGTTCTTTTGCGCTGAGCTCGACATGCACTTCGTAGCGGTCGCCGCTCTCGGCGCTGAGTCCGAGAGAATCGAGAACCCAGAGGGTATGACGGTCTCGCTCGAAGATCACCATTCGCTCAGGTTCATTTTGCGACTCGGCAAGGGCGGGGCTGCTGACCATTAGGCACGAAAGCGTGATGACGCTCAAAAGCTTTAGCAAGATTGTTCTCCCCCTTGTATTCATTACGATGACATAGGGGTGCGGAGATGACCAGGGCCTTTGGGTTCGAAATAACGGTCCTTTACTGTACTGTATTTAGGGCGTTTTCTACCGCGAGAGTTCCGCCAATCGAATAGAAATCAACATTGATAAAGTTGATGGTATCACCGGTCTGACTCTGACAGTTTTCGGCGCGATTGAGTAGATATTCGTAGGCGTTGATCTCTTCGGCAAAGGCGGGAAGGGCGATGGGATTCGTAATGAAATGATTGAAGATGAAGAGCTGGTTGGATGTATCTCCACGCCCGGTGGCTTCACACGTGAACTCGTCCGATTCTTTGATGCTCCAAGGGGTCTCCCAAGCGTGGTCCCAAATTGGCATCATCCAACTTGGATCCCCCCCCGAGCGGTCGGTGAATACGATAAGTCGTTTGTTGGTTTCGACCAGCTCTTGGAGTGTCGGCCAAGCTGTACTCGGGTCATGCGCGTAGGCATAGGGCTCAAGCCCTGCGGTCTGAAAGTCCTCAGCCAGCCGATTGCCCGGAACGTAGCTCTCAAAGATGATGACAATAAAGTCTCGAGGGTTTTCTTCGAGGAACGCTCGATAAACCTCAAGGACATCGGAAAGTGGTCGTGCGCCAATCTCACAGTTGGCGTGGCAGAGTGTAAGGCTGTCGAGATAATCGTAAACATCGAGCATAATGCCCCGGATACCGTCTTCGAGCTGTTGCTCGATGCCGAACTTGTGGTTTGGGCCAAGGAACTCATCCTCTTCACTGGAGTAGCCATTATGGGTCATGGCGAAGGCTACTTCATCGAAGCGCTTTGAGCAGAGGCTGTCCGACGTGTGGCATCGGCTCTCGTTTACGGCCGATTGGTCATCTGACGTGCCGCACGCAACAATGCATGCCATGGCGGCATACAAGCTAGAGGAGAAAAAGATAGAGGAGGTAAAACGCTTAACCATTGGGAGAGCCTACAGGCAAGCGCCCCCAAAGGTAAAGCATCCCTCTTTACTCGCAGCGCACGGTATTTGAACGGTAGACGTTTTCAGTCTGCCAGTCGGGTACCTCCAACGCCGGGACGATGCCCGACTCACTTATATTTGAGATGTGGTAGGCATGCTGATTCCAGACCCGTCGGGTGGCGACCCAGTTGTTCTTTTGATTGCTGTAAACGATAAGGCCATGTCGACCTCCTGGGACCGGGCTCTCCATCGAGAGAATGATGTCTGCGTGTCCGTCGTTGTCTACGTCAGCGATGACCGGATTATCGACGATGGTACGCGAGCCTCGAGCCGCACGGTACTTCTCGGCACCGTTGATCCCATCCCAAATATAGACATTGCCTTCATCGGCGTACACGACCTCGGCCCGACCGTCGCCTTCGAAATCAAAAGTCGTAGGACCGGAGGCACCGGTTTGGTCGTTTGCGCTCTGAGACCATTTGTAGGTGAGGTCATGCTCAAACACGTAGACTAAGTTGGTGGCCGCGACCACAATCTCGGGGAATCCGTCGCCGTCGAGATCACCCACAGCCGGATTGGTTGTGATAAAGCCTTCTTCCTCGCCCGTGTCGGGGTCAATGTTGCCGCTAGGCACGGGGACCGGTCCGTATTTGGTCGTTCCGTCCGCTTCTAGGACGATGAGCTCGTTGGCTCCATTGAAGAGGATAATCTCTGGTAATGGGTCACTGTCGACGTTTGCAACCGTTGTGAGCCCATCGCCAAAGTCGTAGCGGTCCCAGAGGACCCTACCTAGTGAGTCGAACGCGGTTCTTCCTGCGACCAGCTCGTTTTTGCCGTCACCATCGAGGTCGACGAAGACGCTCATGGGGCCGTGCCCAGCACCACCTTCACCGTGACCACGCTCGTTGTTGGTGGCGGTAATTCCTTCAAAGACGAGTCGGCCAAGATTGTCAAAGACTGCGTTTCCAAATGCGATCTCGGGAAAACCGTCGCCGTTCATATCACCGAGGGATGGTGCGCCTGCGTTCTCGATGTATTGCTCTGGTAGCTTCCACGGGTCGCTCTCCCATTTGAAGGTTCCATCATGCTCCAGCGCATAAAGAGAGCCATAGGCGAACTTACCGCGAATGCAGCAGTCGAGGTCGGTGGCGTCGCAGTCGTCAGGTGGCGCGATAAACGTGTACTTGAGGCCAATGATTTCGGCCAGACCATCACCGTCGATATCGCCGGCCGCCAACTGTCCCTCTGACTCCATCACCCGTGCGTTGGGGTCAGCGGGATCTGAAGAGGGCAATACCCCCCATTCCCAGAGTGGAGAGCCGTCGTCCCCGTTAACTGCAACTACGACGGCTGGCTCGGCATTGTTGGCGTTGCAGAATGCATCGCTTCCACCCGAACCACCGTTGTTTCCACCACCACCCGCGAGGTTCATGGTGCTCTTGAGTGCGGTAAAGATGACATCGGGTGTATCGAGCACATCTACGACGCCATCACCATTATCATCGGTCAGATTGATAACGGTTGGGGTGACCCAGACATCGTCATAGTCCGGATAGGTTGGTGTACCACTCCACTCCCATTTGACCACCGGCTCAAATGTATCGGAACCAATACACTGCGGAAGCTCGGGCTCATACCCATAACAGGTTGCATTCAGGGTATAAGGGGTTCGGTCGCACGCATTGCTCAAGATCTGAAAGGTGCTTTCGTAGCTGTTCCCATCGGTTGGAGTACAGGTCAGTTGAACGGTCATGCTCTCGCCCGGTGCGAGTGTCTGAAGCGTCGGAGTAATCACAGCAATCTCTGGTGCGCCCAGCCCGTTGATATTCGAGACGTTGATGGTCTCTGTTCCGAAGTTGGTACAGGTCACCGAACGTAGCCCGCTGGAGCCAACTTCAACCGTACCAAAGGCGGTGAACTCGGGTGAGCAGCGCAGAATAGCTTCGCAGCTTCCATCGTAATGTCCCCGTAGATCGATGCGAGCACTCGATGCATTGCTCGCGTTGGATATCACAATGAACGAACCGAAATCGCCGTCGGTGCTCTCGGGCGCATAACGAACTGTGACCGTCGTTGAGGCACCGGGGGCCAAGGTGAGCGGCATGAAGTTTGGTAGAGGCGCGCGCTTCACAAATTGCGGTGCACTGGCCGGGTCCATCTCGATTCCTCTGATCCTCATGGTGCCAGCCCCGCAGTTCGTGAGCGTGATATCGCGGTCTTCGGTGCTGCCGGGTGATACGGCGCCGTAGTCGGCAAGTGCGCATGGCTGCGAAGCACCACACTGAGTGGCTGCGGGGATATCACCGTCGACGTCAACACAGAGGCGAGGCCCTAGCGCGTTTCCATAGAGCGGAATGTCGAAGGTTGCGTTGCCAACCGTATCGTTGGAGACGACCCGTAGAATACCAGTCTTTACGCCCTCAGTCTGTGGCTCGAAGAACACGGTGACATTTGCATCCAATAGCCCACCGGGAGGAATGCCGAGGATATCGGTGAAAGCTCCACCGACGTCACCCAAGCGAAAGTCAGGTGCGCCGTCGATAATCTCGGCGCTGGTGATATTGCAGTTGGAACTCTGCTGTCCCGGGATGGGAATAGGAATACTGTTGCCGCTGCTGAGATTACCGAAGCTGAAATTCTCACTCTCGATATCGCCAACGCTCAGCTCGCCAAAGTCTCCGTAGGTCGGTTGGATATCGAGAACACAGCCTTCACTGTCGATGTCTGGATTGACGTTTACGTTTACCTGCGCCGTTGCGTCGGTGCCGTAAGTATCATCCGCGCTAAACTCGAAGGTCGCGTCAGCCGGACCTCCCACCGTCGCCAGATACGCAACGGTGACGGTAAAGCTGTCGTTGGGCGCGAGGTTGATCGGTGAAGCCTCGCTCGGCAGGGTTCCTTGAAGCTCGAATTCGACTGAACCGGTCACTCGATCGGCTCCAAAGACTCTACAGTCGAGGGACCCTTGGTTGAAGATACGGAGCTCGCGTTGAGCAAGCGTGGTACTTCGTCCGAAGTTGACACTCTCAGGGAATATGCCGAGCTCGCAGGACGGGCGCTCAAGTCCTTCGCCGAGTAAGAGCACTTTGAATGGCTGTGCCGACGTCGAGTTGGTGTCAATCCAGAGCTCACCCGCGTGGGCCGGTGGGGCGATGCGGGTCGCGGTGAAGCTCAGATCGATGGCACCGCGCTCTCCTGGGACAAGCGTATTGTCATCATCGTAATCGGTACCAATAACCCCGAAGACGCTATCAGGGTCTTGGCCAATCGTCGTTTCTGAGATCACGAGATCTTCATCGCCACAGTTTTCAAAAGGCCAGCGTTTTTCGACGGTGTCGCCAACGATTGATTGCCCGAAGTCGACCGTTGTTCCTTCGACAGGGCAGAGGCAAGGGCCCCCTACATGCGCTTTGATGTTGAGATAAAGCGGTGAGTCAGGTGTGAGCTGAGTCCCGATGCCGCCCTCGGGGATCTCGGCGTCGTTCGATGTGATGATAACCCGTGCGGTCTGGGTGCCGCAGACATTCCCTCGGAAGGTTAGCTCGAAGGTTGCCTCATCCCCGGTACCGATCTCGAGGTACGTCTCATTTTGCACCGGAGCTGGATTCAGACGAAAGGCGGTTGATGAGCCAGCACCCGCGCGGGGTGTCTCCACGACCAAGAGAGCCCCGCCTTTGTTGAGAACCCGCACGGGAAGGGCGCTGCTGACGCCAAGGTCAACTGTACCAAAGTCCGCATTAAGCTCCGGTAGAGCGCAGTCGCCCTCCGCGACGCACTCGGCAGGACGGGCCGCTTTGAGCTCACTGTAACAGATCTCATCCTGCTCAGGTGCTGGTTTAAAACAGATATCGATGTCTGGAACTGGGCTCGAGGCATCGATGAGATTATCGCTGCATTGGCAGTCGATCGATGCGAGCGCACAGATCAGTGCAAGCGCGTTGACGCGTAGTCTTGAAAGCATTCCCCACCCCCGGTTTAGCGTGTGCCTGGTCAGATTGAGACTCGGCTGGCGGCGAGTTTAGTCTTGTGATGTATGGAAACGTCAAGCGATCTAGGTGAGAAATATACATGACCCTACAAATAATGTATGTGGTCAGACCAATACATGGGGTATTGGTGTAACCACTAAACGACTCGTCAGTTGAATGTGGGATTTTTAGGTGAAGGTTCATGGCGGACGACCGTCAAAAGGGTGGTCGAAGGCGGATGAAATCATCTCTTTGAAGAGGTATGAGATAGCGCGGAGCATGGGTAGCTTCGGTGGGAGAGGCAAGATGAGGCGAAGATTGGCTCGAAGTTTTCGGTGGTTATGGGCCGCGGCTCTCGTGAGCATGGCTCTGCCGGCGATGGGGTCGGATAGCTTCGTGGGTGAGGTTGTCGGGGTTGCGGATGGCGATACGGTCACCGTGCTGATGGACAATAAGATTCAACACAAGATTCGGCTGGCGGAGATCGATACTCCGGAAAAGGCTCAGCCCTATGGCCAGACCGCGAAGCAAGCGCTCAGTGAGTATGTCTACCGGCAGCGGGTAAAGGTCGAGGTTGAGACCACCGACCGATATGGACGGATTGTGGGTTGGTTAATCCGTCTGAAAGATAACCTGAACGTCAATCAGCAGATGGTGCGCGAGGGTCATGCCTGGGTCTACACCAAATATTCTCGAAGCCGTGTTCTGCGGGCCTATGAGAAGGACGCTGAGAAAAATCAGCGAGGACTCTGGGCGCTCCAGCCCGATCAGCGAATCCCGCCCTGGGATTGGCGGAAAATGAAGCGCAGTGGTGGGGGAAAGCGTGCTGCGAAAGATACCAGCCACTGCGGACCCAAGAAGAGCTGCAGGGAGATGAGCTCGTGTGATGAGGCGAAGCGTTACCTCGCGTGCGGTCTGAAGCACCTCGATGGCAACAGCGATGGCATCCCCTGCAACAAGCTCTGCCGGAAGAAATAGATGCTTCTTCCCTCCGAGGCCGAAGCGCATCTGAGCAGAGACCCTATCCTTGCGGCCTTACTCTCGGCTGGGGGGCCGCTCGGTGGTGCTTATCAAGGGCGTTCACATTTTGAGACGCTCTCCCGAATCGTTGCGAGTCAGCAGGTCTCCGAAGCTGCCGCCTCGACGATCTGGTCGCGCGTTCGAGCCTTGGTCTCACGGTTCACACCCAAGGCCGTTTCAGCGCTGAGCCCGGAAGCCTTGCGAGGTGCGGGGCTCAGTGGGAGCAAGACGCGGACGATTCAAGGCATCGCCCACGCCCTCGAAGCGAAAGAGATCTCACTGAGTGCGCTCGCAAGGCGCTCGGATGAGGATGTGGTCAACGCGCTCATAGAGCTGAAGGGGCTAGGCCCTTGGTCCGCTCAGATGATGCTTCTTTTCGGTTATCATCGACCCGATGTCTTCAGCTTCGGGGATGCTGGCCTTAGACGTGGTCTTATCGATCTTTATGGCCTTGAGAAGGAGGGTCTTGAAGAGGCCTCAGCACCACTTCTTGAGAGGTGGCAGCCTCA
>JAYYQC010000379.1:0-10000 GCA_036128675.1 Myxococcota bacterium
CTCTGGTCGCTTTTTGAGGAATAGAGCGAGGTTGTCCTTAACCATGGGTCTTGCGACTTTAGATATTCCTCGATGACATCTGTCCCCTTTTGTGGGGTAAGCCCAAAAGTTGTCTCGGCAAATTCAACGATATGATGATCATTTGAATGCTCAATGAGGGGAAGAACGTGACGTTTATCGTCTTTCTCTAAAAGATTATCGAGGACTTCAATAGCGTTACTTCGAATCGCAATTTGACGACTCTTAAGGTTTCGGCGAACCAATTCAATGGTCGAACTGGGATACTTAAAACCGAGGAGCATTAAAAATTGGTCGATGGTCTGCTCAATCTGATGGCTCAATGCGTCCACCAGAAGATCGCTGTGGGGAAGGCTGGTAATCGCTGAGCGTTGTAATCTCAAGCGGGCGGCATGTTTTGCACACTCTCGAATAGCTTGCCCAATGGTGGTGATATCAATCGGGAGTGCTCCCTGACGAAGACTAAGCTGCCAGACTGCAGAGATCACACTTGTGCGAATTGCCGTGTCTTCGTCGTGGAGATGTTCAGTGAGAATTTCAACGTTGTGTTTAGAGCCACTCTTCGCAAGTGCTTTAGCCAGAGCCGCTCTGCGATGAGGTGGGTAGTTGAGGTCATAAAGCAGTCTCTCGGCTTCGCTCTCCAGTCCATCGCCGTACTGAGCCAGAGCACGAATAACATGCGGCTCGAGTCGAGGAATGTCGAGTAACGGCAAAAGTTCTGGCAGGACCTTAAGATTTTTCAATCGTCCGGCAGCTTCGATTGCTTGCAATACAACTTGAGTGGACGAGTCGCGCAGCAGCGGTATCAGCGGTTGGTAGAAATTGCTGACCGCGACTTCCCCTAAAACCCATGCAGCTTGGGCCCGCGTATCCTGATTGGGACTGACGAGCATCGATTTAAGATGGGTTGCACATGCAAGTACGCCGTCTAGTCCGGCGTATTTGATCAGGGCAGCCATTGCAGCGCCTTGGACACGCTTGTCCCAGTCCTCCAGCAGCGGGCTTAAGCGTTCAGTCGAGAGCTCTCGACCCACCGATGCGTACGTCAAAGCGGCCTCGGCTCTGATCCGCGCGCTCTCTGCACTGAGCAAAGGTTCGATGGTTTCGATGTTGGGTGTGCTGTAGTTACGCAGATATTTCAGGGCTTGAGTAACCACATCCTCGGATTTGTGATCTAAGAGTGATTCTACCTTTGGGACGATCTGTCCACGAATACGGGGGGCAATCGTTGGTAAAAGCTCAAGAGAATGTAAAACGTCGCCAAGGTTTTTAGAGGCAAGCGTTTTGAGCAGTGTGTTCACGGTTTTATCATCGCTGATGACAAGCTCATGTTCCCCAAATCGAAGCCGACGTTGCTGTAGCGTTTTGACCAGGCTCTTGAGGTATTCTGCTCGCAATCCGATCAAAGAGACCAGCCAGGCTAGTAGAGCCACTGAGGTAAGCCAGCCCAGGTCTTCGATTGAGATATTGAAATGTAAGCTCTCGGGAAGGTACCGAGCCCAACTGTTGAAAAGCAGAGAGAGAATAAGACCCGTCAGACCAATAGCGCTTGATTTCAGGACACCGTCGATCAGAGCTTTTGCTCGGCCCCGCACCAAGGTTGGTAGAGGAAGGTACATGAGCTGCATTGTCGAGTCGGTCACGGTATACCGAAGAATCGTTTCTGCTCCTTTACTGACGGAAATAGCGAGTAGGGTGGACATCCCAGTGATCGCGGTGGTCAACAATGCGATGGAACCAGAGAGCATAAGAGTCGGCAGCAGGGTTAGGGCGACAAGTATTCCAAAACGCTCAACTACCCGAGAGGTCAGTCCAAACTGAATCATACCCCCTAGGATTCCACAGACACCAAAAAACGTACCGAAGAAGGCTGTACGTTCGTCCTTTTCTGAGATTGCATCGCCGACAAACGATTTGAACTGAAAATCTACCAAGGTTGAAACAACAAAGGTGAGTAAAACGGTGGTTGCTAAGAGTTTAACGTGTCGACTCTGCAACGGATTCGGACCGGGCTGGCGCGTTTGTCTCTTCGGGACCGACTTCTTATGGGCGGTTTCTAGTTCGGCGAGTGCTTGTTTTCTGAGGGCGCGCAGTGCGTAGAGGCAGACAAGTAGGCACGCTGCGATAAGGTAGAGGAGGTTTTCAGTACCAACGGTCGACGAGAGTGTGCGGATCGAGAAGCCAAAGGCAATATTCGAGAGTACGCCGCCACCGGAGATAATCGCGAAGAGCCGTTTGGCTTGTCGAGAATGGAATATCTCGTTGGTGAAAGCCCAGAATTGGACGATGAGAAAAGCGCCGAAGAGCTCGACCCAGACATAATAAAACCAATAGGTCAGCTCGGTCGGTTCAACCAGCCAGGCACGAAAGAGCAACGTGACCACAATGAGTACGGAGAGTGTCAGAAAATTTGTCTGATCTCGTCTAAGTTTCCGCTCGACCTTTGCGTAGCAAAACATCGATGCGGATACAGCGACGGATATGACGATGTAGGTCAGCGGTAGATGACTTTTGTAGTTTGGAATTTCCAGGAAGAGCGAATCCCTCGCAATGCGCGATGTGATAAAGCTGCCAACCCCGAAAAACAGATAGACGAAGGACCACCAGGTCCGTTTGGATTCTTCAGGACGAATACGCAGAAGCGATTCGATGGTCTGGAATAAACTGTTCTCCATACGTCCGCTCTAGCATTGCACGCATTCGCATGAAAGACACGCTTGTGACCGACCTCTACAGTGGCTAGAAGTATGAATATTAAAGACGAGGGGACGATGGACGAGACAAGCGCGACACGGCTGGTAGATTCTGAGAGCTTTGACGGCGAAGATTTTGGCGAACGCTCGCTCAGACCCAAGCTTTTTCACGAGGTTATTGGTCAGAAGGAACTCGTCGACAACCTAAAGGTCTTCGTTCAAGCGGCGAAAGAGCGCTCTGAGGCGCTGGATCATGTACTTCTCGCGGGGCCACCTGGACTCGGTAAGACGACCCTGGCCAACGTGCTGGCCAATGAGTTGGGTGTCGAGTTGCACAAGACGAGTGGTCCGGCACTTGAGAAAAAGGACCTTGCGGGCATCCTCTCGCATATCCGCGAAAATGATGTTCTTTTTATCGATGAGATCCATAGGTTGTCCCCAGCGGTTGAAGAGAACCTCTATCCGGCCATGGAGGATTTTAAGTTCGACCTAATCCTTGGCCAAGGCCCCCAAGCTCGCACGATCGAAATGCCTTTACCTCGTTTTACGTTGGTCGGTGCCACCACTAAGACCGGTCTGCTCACCGGGCCGATGCGAGATCGCTTCGGCTTTATTGGTAGGGTTCAGTATTATGGGCACGCTGCACTCAAAGAAGTGGTGACCCGTTCCGCAGCACTCTTAAATGTTCCTTGTACCTTAGACGGCGCGGCCGAAATCGCGGCCCGGTCACGCGGGACCCCCCGCATCGCAAATCGGTTGCTCCGTCGGGTGCGCGACTTTGCTGAAGTTGAGGGAACCGGCTCAATCGAAGTGGATCTGGCACGCTACGCGCTTGAGCGGCTTGGGGTGGATGAGAACGGATTCGATTCTCTCGATCGAAAGTTCCTCAATGCACTTGTTGGCCAGTTTAGTGGCGGTCCGGTTGGCGTTGATACCCTTGCCTCTGCCATTGGGGAGGAAAGTGACACGTTGGAGAGCGTGGTCGAGCCCTATCTGATTCAGGAGGGCTTCGTTCAACGGACTCCGAGGGGACGGATCGCAACACAGCATGCCTTTCACTATCTCGGCGTTGAGTTGCCCGAATCCTCCAATGCACCTCGCGGTGTCGTTGGTTCGAAGAGTGGAGACCTCTTTTCTGAGTCTAATTAGCTGGTTGCAGGCCTTTTGTTTGCGCGCCCTTTCTTTTATGAAGCGTTGCGTCAATCCTTCGAATATGACATTTATGTCTCATGTTCGGCTTTTTTGTATGACGGCTCTACGAAAACGCTCAGGAAATTCCTGGCACAGTTTTCGCTAGTGTTACAGACAATCAAAGAGCCCGGAGGACGAGATTGAATCTTAGACGACATCAACGCACGGTTTCGGAGACCCTCGTATTTGAGGGCGTTGGCCTCCACAGCGGAGTTCGCACCGTATTGCGGGTGCATCCCGCCCGTGTCGGGCACGGACTTGTCTTTGTGCGCTCTGACCTTGAGGGGCGTCCGAGAGTCGCAGCGCTTCGAGCAAATGTTTCGGACACAACGTTTGCAACGACCTTAGCCCGGGAGCATCGCGGAGAAACGATATCGGTACGTACGGTTGAGCACGTGCTTTCGGCACTTTACGCATTTGGCGTTGACAACGCTCTGCTCGAGGTCAGTGGCTCTGAGGTACCGGTGATGGATGGCAGTGCTGGACCTTTCGTCGATGAGTTGAGCCGAGTGGGACTTCGCGAACAAGCAGCACCGGTTGAGCATCTTGTCATACGCCGAGAAGTACGCGTGAGCGATGGAAACAAGTGGGCCATGGTTAGTCCAAGCTCCAAGTTTACGATTCGTTACGAGGTCGACTTCGATCATCCACTGGTGTCCTCTAAGCCGGTTAAGCTCGAGATGCAGCCGGAACAGTTTGCAAACTATTGCGCCAAAGCTAGAACGTTCGGTTTTAAGCGCGATGTAGATGCCATGCGTCAACGAGGACTCGCTCTCGGAGGTTCGCTTGAGAACGCTGTTGTCATCGACGATTACGAGATCTTGAATCCTGATGGCCTCCGGTTTGCGGACGAATTCGTTCGACACAAAATTCTAGATGCGGTTGGGGATATGGCTCTGCTCGGGATGCCGATCGTAGCCGATATCTCAATGAGCCGAAGTGGTCATGCGTTGAATGCGAAATTGGTTGAGGAGATTCTTAGCTCCGAACTCAATTACGACGTTGTTGTCGGCAAAGCGGCCGAGCGCTTATCTCCTCTGGGTTCAGCGGTTCGGCTGTCCTAATTGCTTAGGCGTTTGTGTGATTTCAAAGCGCGAAGCGCCAGTTTTACTGCAGCAGATTTTTCATCCATTTCGTCAAGTTCGCGTTCCGCGACACTGTCGATAACGATCCCGCCGCCGACATTCATCGACCAGCCTTCATTGTCGTGCACCAGAGTTCGGATCAAAATCGATGCTGAAATTCGTCCATCAGGCCAAACAACGCCGATTGTCCCGGTGTAGAAACCTCTGGGCTCAGGCTCGAGGCCGGCGAGAACCTCCACTGCTTTACGTTTTGGGGCGCCGGTAATCGAGCCTCCGGGAAAGAGGGCCGCTAACATGTCATAGCTCGACACATCCTCGCGCACTTTACCTTCTACTTTCGAGACACCATGCCAGACGCCTCGATATCCTTCGATGCCAAGGAGCGATGGTACACGCACTGTTCCCGGCTCGCAGATGCGACCCAAGTCATTGCGGATGAGATCGACGATCATCACATGTTCGGCACGTTCTTTGGGAATCAGATCGAGAGGTGGTGGTGTTCGGCCCTCTTCGATACGTGGCTGCGTTCCTTTAATCGGATACGACGAGGCTAGTCGGGTCTCAGGATCGTATTCAAGGAGCGTCTCCATTGTGTTGGACAAGACCTCGGTCTCGCCGGCCTTAAGCCATGCCATGTGCCCGACTGGATTAGATGCTAGGAGCTCGTTAAAGAGGCTATTGGCGTCAAATTGTCCTCGAAGCCTGAACCGACGGGTTAGGTTTGCTTGATAGATATCACCGCGTCGAATTGCCTCATGAACCGCATGGATGCCGTCACTATGGTCCTGATCGGTTCGGACCTTTTCCCAAACAACCGCCTCTTCATGCGGTTGTCTCTCAGGTTGGTAGTTCTCAGCCTTAAAGGTCGTCGGCCCGAAAGAGGTGACGCTGGCGTCCTGACCATCGAGTTCTAGGCATTCTCCTAGAGTCAGATAAAGGCCCAGCGGTTGACCGCGAGGGGCTACGACTTCTGGAAGATTGAGCCACGCACGGCCGAGTTCATAGCCCAGAAGAAAGACTGCAGGCTTTGAGCGTGATTGAGTAAGCAGTGGTTCCAATTCTGATGGATGCTCGATTCGAGTCGCCTCAGTTACGCTAGCAAAGATGCCAAAGCGACCACGCGGTGCTTCGGGGGCGCTGGGAAGTGCGACAAAATGATCGAATGATGATGCCCAGTTTGTGAGAGCGCAGTTAAGTTTGAATAACTCCGCGTCACAGTTCGTCTCTGTAACCTTGGAAGGATGGCTCAGGTGGGGATTTAGGCCGTTTCTCATTGTTTCGGGGTGTAATCATTCCGTGCGGGGATCGCCAGTTGTCGCAAGCATAAAGCGAAAAAAATGGTCTATACCTTGCTGCAATAGGGCCTTCTTGCTAGGGACGCCTCGCCCAGCGCATTGCCCGCTCTGGGGGAGCTCGACACTACTTGAGGAGAAACAACGTGAAAAAGGTTCTAGCACTGGCTCTGGCTGGTCTGCTTACTGCGTGTAGCAGCAGCAGCACAGATGACACCCCAAAAGACAACAATAGCTGTACTGATACCTGTAACAACGCATTCGCGGGTCTGACCGTAACTGACGGCACCGTCGCGTGTGACGAATATGCACCTGCTCTTTACGAGAGCGGTACAGTTTCATGTAGCGATACCTGTGAAGCTGACCTCACCGCATGTGTAGAGAAGTCTTCACCTGCAGCTGGTGAATTCCAGTCATGCAGTGCTTCTGTACCTTGCCAAGAAGGTCTTGAGTGCGCTGAGAACCCAATCGAAGCAGGAAAGTTCGCGTGCCTGACACCATGCACCGACGATTCAGCTTGCACCGGTTCTGTCTGCGTTGGCTTTACCGAAACCACCGGTTACTGCATGCAGAACACTGCGCAGCGTGACCAAGAGTGCTTTAGCAACTTTAAGGTTTGCGCTGACGAAGCTGCAACCTGCACATTCACTGACTTCGACGACAACGACAATGCAACTGGTTTCCGCTGTAAGATCGAGTGCGAAGCAGCAACTCTCGGCGAAGCGGGACTCTGCACCGGTGGCGAAACTTGCCTCCCAAGCGGATTCATCGACACCGTTCAGACAACTGACGGCGCCGATCCAGCAGCTGAGCAAGCTAACTGGGTATCTTGCGAAAATGACGACAGCGTGTGCAACGCAGCTGAAGGCTTCGAGTGTATCGCTCTTACCGTTGGTAGCTTCTGCACCCGTCAGGGCGCATGGTGTGGTAACTCAGTAGATTTCTGTGGTGACACAGAAACTGTAGACGGCGTTATCGCATGCTACCAGAACGGCGTTGGCCGCTGTAGCCTCGACTTCGGTCACGACATCTGTGCTGATGTTGTTTCCACTGTTGAAGGCGAAGACGGCGCTCTTAACTACTGCCTCGACCTTGCTGGCACCGACGAAGGCCTCTGCCTCGGTATCTGCGACGGTCGCGTTCTTGGTGACGGAACTGGTCCTGACTTGAACTGCGGTGAAGGCGCTGAGTGCCTCGCAATCAACGAGCCATTCTTCGGTATCCCTGCTCGCTCTGCTGAAGGTTCTGACGAGCCTGCACCATGTGGCGAAGGCGACACCTGCGAAGAGGGTGAGACCTGCACAGACTTCAACGGTCAAGCGACCAAGGGATGCTACATCCACGAGAAGTTCTGCCGCACTGTTGCTAGCACTGGCGGCTGAGCAACACGTCGATAGAGACAATTCGAAAAGCCCCGTCATCGACGGGGCTTTTTTTTGTCCAAAGTAAGGGGCTCTTGTTTGAAAATTGGAAAGCCCCGCACTTGGCGGGGCTTTCATTGGTTGGGCTCTTGCTGGAGGACGCGAACACCAACCGGGGGGACCTGTTTAACACTCAATCGTAATGCTCGGGGCCTTTGGCCCGGGTTGGACCTGATGAGAGGCAGGCTTGGTGGTCTGTCCTTGAATCCGCTCTTTGAGAGAGAGACTTCCCCAGACGCCTATGCCAAATGCCGAGAGTACTATCAGAGTGCCAACGAGCGATTTAGTTTTACCCTTCATACCTTCGTATAAAGCAACCAGCGTGCCAGGTCCGGATATCCATTTCTTACCGAAAATCGAGAGGTTATGAGGAGGCTATCTGTGAAGTGGATTACAGCTATGACATCTTTGTCAGGGTTGCGAAGTACACGGCGCGCTTTGAAGTACGGCGGTGTAAGTCCCTTCACCCGAGGACCTTGGATCCGCGAAAACGAGTAACTCGAAGCTCTGGCTTTCTTCGGCTTCGAAAGTAATTGTCTCTAAATCTTCCTTCGTCGCACTGACGGCCACCGATTCTCCCGAGGCAGTCGCTAGCCCAATATCGATATCGATTTCGTCGTGACTGAAGTAAACGCACACGTTCCATGTACCAGCGCTTAAGGTATCAAGGCTAAACCGGTCCTCATCGTTGCAAAGCTTCATACTGCTCGCTACCTCGTCGGGTAGCAGTGGAATGGGATTGATTGACTCCAGTGAGTCGTCCACACAGATATTGTTTGCTGAGAGATCCAAACGATAAGCGCTTAACGAGAGAAGTGACCGCATCCGCGCGAATACAGGTGAATCCGGCATTGGGTTGGCTTCAAAACGAAAAAGCTGGGTTCCGGCTTCGTTGGTTGATTCACTCCAACTCAAGCGGTTTAGAGCGTCATCATAGAGTTCAAAGGTCAGATTTGTTGCGCTCGGGGTAATGACCTGGGCGCTTAGGTACGTTGATTGCCCGAGGTCAATTTCGAACCAATCGTCGTCGCCAGGACAAGCACTTCGGATACCGGAATTTGCTCGACCGCCCTCCAACCAGTTTAGGGATGTAGCTAGCGCTGCCCGGTCATCGTCCTCGTAAGGGTCAGGGAGGCAGAGATCGTCGAAAAGTCGCCAAGTAAGATTAAGTTGTGAATCGGTAAGCCCGCTTAAATTGCTCACCCGAATATAGACCAGTCGGCTCTGGGCGGTTCCATCGAGAGAGCCAAGTTGAGGAGGAGCTAGGGTAGTTGTAGCGACAGCGAGCCTGCTTTGAGTAAGAGACGAATCGAAGGTTTGTTCTTCGATAGCGCGCAGTGATTCATCGTGAAACTCGATTCGAATCTGATCGAGGCTGGTTGAAGCCATCACTTCGAGGTTTGTATTGGCGGGTTGAGTTATCAGAAACCATCGATCCTCAAAGCCGCACCAAGGCTCTTCTAGTTGCTGACTACCCTGAGTGCTGCCTGACCCATCTTCTAGAAGAACGGCTCCGCTCGGCGTTGCAGAGGCTGGTGTAGAGCATGGCTCGGGTGGCTGCCAATCTATCACTAGGTTCCCCTGACCAGATTGACTGGTCTCTAAGCTCTGAATCTCCAGGTTGAGCGGCACATTTTCGGTGGTCACAAAAGCTGTGGGCAGAGTGGTGCCCTGACCATTGAGGGTAACGAGAGGGATTGTTGAACCCGTCCAGCTTATCTGAATATTTTGCCCACGAGGTAAGAATTCGTTGGTGTCTTGCGAGCGAACTGAGAAGGCATCGCGGTCGTTGAGGCAGAGATTTGTCGAAATCGAAGTCTCGCCTGGCTGAAGGAAAATATTCGTTGGATTATCGTCATTGAGTCCAGGAGCGTCGTCAACACCGTAACTTAGAGTCGGGTCGGCTGAGAGTTCAGCGTCGAAGACATCCTCTTCACAGATGCCGGAAGATGATAACTCGCCATTAAGCGTATAGAGCGCATTACGACTTGTAGGATCCGATATTCTTACGAGATAGCTCTCGGCGTCTCGTGGGGAGAACTGAAAGACGCGTAGCCCGATCTCATTCTGAGTTGGTTGAACTTCTGGTAGTGTTGTCTGGTTGTCGGTTAGTGGCCCAAAGACAGTGGTATCGATGGATTCTGAAGATGAACTCACTGTGAGTCGACTTTGCGAATTCGCGGGCACATCGATGGTGTAGTAATCGATATCGCCAGGACATAGATTGAAACTATTGGGGGTACAGTTAAAGGAAGTCTGCTCCTCAAGTGTGGTCTGGGTGCAGCTATCGCCTAGTACAT
>JAYYQC010000380.1:0-14268 GCA_036128675.1 Myxococcota bacterium
CTGCCCAGAGTGAAGTGGCTAATTCAGGTGTATCGTTGGAGCTGGATTCTCCGAGTGCTTCACAGGCTTCTGCAGGGGTCGCGGCTATATTAAGTGAGTAAAAGCCCTCCGTCTCATTGAGCGGTATCACCTGCAAGATGCGTGTAGACGGCTCGGCGACGGTTGTCGTCAAAAGTTCTGCGCCCAACTCTCCCACGAAGCCGCTCGCAACGATGGTCTGATTATCCGAACCAAGGAGATGGTAAACTATCTCAAGACGTTCGTCTGCACTGATAAAGACTTGGAGTTCTGATGCTTCGTCAAATGAAAGCAAGAAGAAGTCCGCCTGAGCATCGCAAAGTGCAAAATCGCCGACAAAGTCGTTGTCATCGCTGAATTCGAGTGACGCCGCGCTTTGGATCTCATGGTTAGGGGAAAGCGCATCTTCCACGCAGGGGCGCTCGGAATTATTACGACAATAAAGAAGTTCCTCGTCACAAAATGATTGCGGTGGGCAGCTGTCGCTCTGATTCGGGTCACAGCGGTCGACGCACTCATTCACATCGAGCTTGCATACTTCTTGCGTGTCGCAATCTGCGTCTTGCTCGCAATAAGAAGCAGCAACGCAGGTTCCGTCATAGATGCGACACTTGAGCGCGGGACTGCCACAGTCATCATCGCACTGGCACTGAACACATTGGCCATCGTTGGAGCAAAACAACCCGTCTGGACACTCATCGGTGGCCTGAGGGCTTAGTGGACAGGTCGATTCTAGTTCGTCACTTGGTGTCGGTGTGCATTCATCTTGAAGGGGAAGACAGAGTCCTTGAGTTTGTGAACAGACGACACCTGAGCGGCCACAGCATTGTTGGTTGTCTTGGCACTTCGCTGCAGGCAGGCAAAGTGAGCGAGATGTATCACAACTTAGAGTTTCACCCGCCGGGCCTCTCGGGCAATCGAGGTCTGAAGAACAACTCTCGGGATAATCCGCAGCCAGAACACAACCACCGGTGGCGGAATTGCACAGTTCCCCGAGGCTGCAATCCGAATCCTCAATGCAGCGATCTACGAAAGTATAGTCCTCATTTCCTGGGCTTCCGATCCAGTTTCCATGGGCATTGGGGCCTTCATTCGGATTGGATGCGCCGAGTGCTTCACAAGTGTTGCCTTCAACGCAAACTTCAAAGCATTCGCAGTCTTGTGCTTCGATACATTCGACACAAACATTCTCCACGCATCTTGCCAGAGCGGTAGGACAGTCATTGTCAGTCTGGCACTCTTCGGATTCTTCTCCAGCGGGACGACAACCGGCGATGCAAAGAGCGAGGGTGAATATGGTGAGCAACGAGCGAAATCGCGTATGGAGGGTATGCGCATTCATACCTCACGATAAGACATCTAGATGAGGAGTGCGACAAAGAAAAAAGGCCCGGTATGAGCCGAGCCTTTTCATTGATCAAAGATGGTAGTTAGGAGCCTCAGTTGGGGAAGTCCCATCCGTCTCCACTACAGCTTGAGCCATCGCGAATTGCGATTGCGCCAATTTGGTTAGGCGTTGGGCTCGGGTATGGGGTCACCTGACCATAACCTGGGCCACCGTTTGGATCTGCATACCAGGTTACATCGGCAACAGCCCAAACTTGCTCTTGAGCGGTCAGAACTCGGCTTTCTTCGAAAGCGAGGGTACCATTGAGGTAGATTCTCAAGGTGTTCTGAGTTGGTGCCGCGCTACCGCCAAAGCCTGGGTAGTAGTGAACGAAGGTTCGGTAGGTACCAGGCATCGGCTCTTCGATGTTGATGTTTTCTGGTCCGATGCCGTTGGTATCGTCTCGGTCAAGACTTGGGTTTGGTCCAAGACCCGGCTGATGTGTCGCAAACCACTGAACGTTGTTGTAGCTCAGCTTGCAGTTCGCGAAGTAGCAGTCGAGGTTTGATGAGCAGTATTTTCCACCTTCAGATACGTGGACGAGGTGCAAGTCTTGGTCATTGGATGGATGGTCCCAGACGAGCTGCACATGAAGAAGCTCAGATGGAATGGCTCGGATAACCACGCGTGCTGTCTCGGTGTCGCCACTTTCAAGACCAGAGTCGTTGGTGACGGTGAGCCGAATGACATATTCGCCTGCGATTGGAATGAAGAAGCTTGAGCGTTGGCTGTTCTGGCCAGCCCAGTCGTAATCGGCTGTGTTCACACCCTGCGGCGACTGGATAACCTCCCAGCGGTAAGCAACGATGGTGCCACCAGATGGGTCGTAGCTGTTCTCACCGGTCAAGAAGACGCGGTTAAGAGGCTCGATTTCATCCTCGTAGCTGCACTCGTTGAGAACGCCAGTCACAGGGTCGCAAAGCCGAACTTCGCCAACCGCAACCGGTGAGTTTCGAGCGAATGCGCGAATTGGGATTTCGATATTGGCTTCGTCTGGGTCGTTTGACTCGACGACAAGCGTTGTTTCGAAAAGTCCTTCAGTGTCTGGTGCCGAGAAGTTTACGATGACCCGTACTTCGCCGGACTGGTTACATTCGACATCAGATTGGGGGATGTCGAAGGCGTCTGGGGTAGAGCCGACGAAGCTGAAAAATCCGTCGTCGTTGGTGCCTTCTTTGAAGCGTAGGCCTGGTAGGCTTGTATCAGCGCTGCGGATTTGAAGGTTGCATGAAGCGCATGCGTCTCCGCCTGGGATTGGGAGGCAGGTTGCAGTGTTTCGAAGCACGATCCGTGCGGTACCTTCAGCGGTAAGGCCGATATTCCCGAAGTCGACAGCTTGCGTCATGGTGCAGGCACCGCCCGCGCAGTAGCTTTCAGGGTCGCTTGGTGAAACGATACCGTTGTACTCTACCTCGATATCAGGCTGTCCGTAGTATTTGCCCTCCGCATCTACGAAGAGCGAGATAAACGGTGTGGTCGAAGTTGAGTTCACGACTGCTTTGGCGCGCGCAGGCCCTTCCAACGATGGTGCGTAAGGGATCTCGATGAGCTTCTCATCGCCTGGTGCCACATCAAATGGGAGGGTGTAGCTTGAGGTATCGGTGAGGCTACGACGGTAGGTTGGGGTCCCCCAGAGGTCTCCAGTTGTCAGCGGAAGCTCGTCTTCTCCAACACTCTCCGTATCGTATTCGATCGAGTTGATACGGATGGTCACCGTTGATGGGTTCGTGACCTTAAAGAGCGCCTTTTTAACGCCGTAAACAGGTACTTCACCTAGGTTTACCCGAAGGTCAGGATCCATGCTGGTAGATGCGTAGGTGCCCTCTACTTCCTCATATGGCTCGATCACGAGGATCTTCTGAACGCCGACGAGTTCTTCGTCTGCGCATGATGAGGTGGCTAGCGCAAGTAGGGTAGCACTTGCTAATAGCCCGGCATGATTAAGAATTTTCTTCATTTAACAATCCCCCATGGTGGTCGATTGGCCTGGTGTTGCTCGATCGGTTACTCAGGTTAGCCCGAACGATAGGATACAGACCCACAATGTACAATGCGCGGTTACATAAATCTGCGAACTTCAGTTAATCTCCCGGATCCCCAGTCCATCTGAGGGTAAGAAAGAAACGTCTTGAATGGTACCAATTTCAGTCGCGTCGTCGGATGGAATCGGGGACACGCTTAATCCGGTATCATTGTTCCAGTCTAATTCGGCAATAGACCAGAGCTGGTTTTTTTCCAAAGCTCTTTGATATTCGGCCTTTAGCAGACCATTGCCGTAGATTCGTAGGGTGGCGAAGCTTCGTACCGAATCTTCTGCACTGCCGATCGCGTAGTAATGAACGTATACCTTGTATTGCCCGTCGGCTGGTGCATCGATGTTGATGTTTTCCGGCCCCAGTCCGAACGTATCATCGATATCGAGGCGCGGATTTGGACCTTCAAAGGCTGGATAGTCGGGAAACCATTGGGTCGGCGAGTCGCACGGCCGGAGGCTAAATTGATCGCAGTTGGTCTTACACGACTTCCAGTAACAGTCCCAGGTCGCGTGGTAGGCGTTGCCCTCAGCCTCAGGAATTGGACTCGTGTACACGAGGTGGAGGTCATGGTCGGTCGTAGCCGAGTCCCACACAAGCTGGATATGCAACTGACTACTGGGGACGACCTCGAGTGTTAAGACAGAGGTTTCGGTTACGAGGCTCTCGACACCGATTTCGTTCGTTACAGTCAAACCGACCTTGTAAGTCCCAGCTAGCGGGGCGGTAAATCCAAAGATTGGAGTCGTTTCACCGAGTGGCTCAAGGAGGGCTGGGTCCAGTCCACCAGGCCCTTCGAGGACTTCCCATTGGTAGTCGACCAACGTGAGGCCGGTCGGATCGAAGCTCTCTGTGCCATCTAGAAAGATGATTTCAAGCGGCTCATACTCTTCGTCGACGTTGCATTGAGATGTCGTCTCGAGATCGCATTCCCGTGCGTTCACTATGCTGATGGGCGCTTCTCGGACATCTACAGAGACGGGAACTTCTAAGACTTGTACGTTGGGGGCGTCCGACTCAAGGAGCCAGGCATCGGTGAAAGTGCCTTCGACTTCGCTTCCGGAGAACTGCAACAAGAGCTCAATCGGCCCTCGAACAATTCCCTGAATATCGGGACATTCGGGGGCAGCCGGCGCCAGGAGCAGAGGAAGCGGTGTCGAGCCAACCATCGAGAACTGTTCCCCATCGCGAAAACCGAGCCCGATATCGTTTGCTTGTGGGTCTGGTGCGATAGCCACCACGCATGCTGGCTGGCATGAAGGCGTACCATCCTCATTGACCGGCGGGATGCATGTTCCCGGCTCCGGACGATTTTCGATGGTGATGCGTTGCGTGGTCGTGCGTCCCGCGGGCGTGGATGTGAATGTCAGCGTTTCGGTAGTGCAGTCGATTCGACCAGTACTACCGTCACACTCCTCCGCCAAGGGATGAATCACGGAATCCCAGCTGACTTCCAGTCGAGGTTCACCGATGAAGATACCGGTCCCTCGGAGGACAAGCCTCGTTGGTATCGGGGCATTGGAAACCAAGTCGATCACAGCCTCAAAATTCTCTTCTTGTGGTACTTTCACCCAAAATTTCAGTTCTGAGACTTCGCCGCCCTCTAGATTTGTCGGGATTGTTGAGACAATGACCTCTCCACCCGAAGATTCGACGATCTGGGCTTCAAGATCTTTCAATGCATAGGTCGAGCGGTTCTCAAGTCGAAAACTGGCGATGGTGATCGAGCTTAGCGGTATGTCGCCAAGGTCCAGTCCCTCGGGTTCTTGGAGGCGCGTTTGGCTCGGGCTGGGTTCCGCCTCGACGACCAGTTGTGGCACGCCCTGTTCAAGCGTATCGTCCTGGCAGGCACAAACCACGAGTAAAAGCATGGCTGGTATCGCCACTTTGACTGACATTGTACTACACTCTCCCCGAGTTACTGACACTAGACTAGGCATACCCCTAACCCATCGACAAGTGTTTCAACTCACGAGAAGGTGTTAGAGAGGATATCGGTGATGATGGACGATCGACCAAAATCTGCAACCGAAAATTTCGAGCATCGGTCAGAAGCAGACGCAATTGAGATACTCGGCGATTTTGGAGCCGTTAGGGGCCTGGAAACCCTGGTGGGTAATGGCGACGATGCCGCAGTTTTTCGCTCGAATTCATCACTGGTTTTCTGTGTGGATGCTTTGGTCGAAGGTGAGGACTTTCGTCGAGACTGGGCCACTTTCTCGGATATCGGATGGAAACTTGGTGCCACCAATCTTTCGGACCTTGCTGCGATGGGTGCCACGCCGCTTATGGGCTTTCTCACTCTGGGGATGCCAGACGATGTGTCTGAGGCTGACCTCGAGGCTTTACGCCGCGGGCTTGAAGATGTCTGGTGCCCTCATGGTCAGATTCACATCGCGGGGGGTGACCTGTCTCGAACCACTGGCCCTCTCTGGGCATCTCTCCACCTCGTTGGGCAAATGTCGGCCGAAGAGCCAATGCGTCGATGCTCGGTCAAAGATGGCGATCTCATCTGCGTGTCTGGTGTTTTGGGTGAGGCTGCAGCCGGGCTTCACCAACTGGAGTCGGGAATGCAAGTTGACTTCCCAGACTTTAGACATGCTCAACTGCGACCGACCCCGCGGATATCACTTGGAACAACTCTCGCCCGCAGCGGTTTCGTAAAGAGTGCCATCGATCTCTCCGATGGTTTACTCGTCGATATCCGTCGATTGGTTGGGAGTGAATACGGGGCGACCCTCAGCGCGTCTAGACTGCCTGTGCGCGATGAACTGAAAGTTGCTTACCCAAGCAGATGGTTGGCCTGGGCGTTAAAAGGTGGCGAGGATTTCGAGTTGATCTTTTGTGTGGCTCGGGAGAATCTCGCCGCGTTGGAGGCCCTTGAGGGGATTGAACAATTCACCGTCATCGGAGAAGTCACAAGCGATAAGCGACTTCTTGTCGATGATGAAGAGATGGTTGGCCCTCTGGGTTTCGATCACTTCCAGAGTGGGAACGATGGACAAGATTAAAGACGAAGCTTCCGTGGATTTAATGTGCACACTTGGTGGGCCCGCCATCCATGGCCTCAGTCATTGCGAGCATGTTGAACAGGTTGCTACCAGCGCCAGGATTGTCGTCCTAGAGTGCTCTGACCTCTCAAATGAGGAAATTCAACGAACGATCGACACCTTGAGGGCTCGATGTACGATGGCTCGAATTCTAGGTCTTTTTCGTCCTAAGTGCGCACATCGGGCTGATGAGGCTCTATCGCTGGGGGCCGATGATGTTGTCGTTGGCCCGGAGCACCTTCGTAGAACTCTTTCAGCACTACGCTGGGAGGTAGCGATTGTAGAAGGTTTTCTTGAGAAGCAGCTTTCTCATCAACGATTGGTGGGTTTCATTCAGCGAATCTCTGCTGCGAAAGAACTCAACGATGTATTACAGACCGCCGTCTCAGCGCTCGAGGACATTTTGGGAATCGAACGGGTATCGGTCGTCTTAGCTCGGCCCGGAAATGAAAAAGCCAAGGTCGTCATGGAAGAGCAACGGAGGCTCGTTGATATCCATATCTCGCTGCGCGACTACCCTGAAATCGTCGAAGTTATGCGTTCGGGAGAGCCTCTCTTCATCTCAGATGTTCGCACGCATACCCTTCTGAGCGGAGTCTCCACCAAGATTGAGCAAGCCAAGGCTCCTCCCCGCTCAAGTATTCTCTTCCCGTTGATTCTGGGTGAGCAAACTATAGGGATCTTATTTTTCCGAAGCAACGAACCTCTCTTTGCGATTGATGAACGCCGAATGGACGGCGGGATGGTTTTAGCAGGCATGACCTCACTCGCACTTGGTCGAGTTTTAGAACGCGAGGTCGTTGGATACTCTTACTCCGAAATGCTCAAGGGTGCGTCGGGGCAAGATGACCTTAAAGTCAGCCATGACGACTTTGTCGAGCTGTCGCGGGATGGGATTCTTATCCTAGACGATGTTGGTAATATCCTTCGCGCAAATGGCCCTGCAGTTTCCATCCTGGGCCCAGGACACGGTAACCTTATTGGAAGCCCCTTTGTGAATTTCGTTTCTGAAGATTCGCGCGACGTTATACAAAATGCTCTCGAAGGAAGATTGGTAGGCGATCGACGTGGTTATTTAGACTTTAAAATGTCGATAGGTGGTGTCGGCGAAGCAACCCTTTCTGGTAGTTTTCGGAAAATCCGAAATCAAGCGCAATGGCTTGTCTCATTTCGAGATGTGTCACGTGTGAGGCGAGTCGAAGCTGAGCTTCAAAAGACCCGTGACTTCCTTGAGAATGTCATTCAAAGCTCAGCGGATGCAATTGTCGCTGCAGACCTCTCGGGACAAATTATTCTCTTTAACCGTGCCGCAGAAAATCTCTTGGGGCTACGCGCGATAGATGTCATCGGCCACCGGAGTGTTACGCGCCTTTATGAGGGCGAAGGCGCACGCGATATCATGAAACGACTGCGTTCAGGTGAAAGCGGTGTGCGCGGTCAGCTGCGGAATATTCGCGCCGAGATTTGTGGTGCCGATGGGATCAAGATTCCGGTCTCGTTGTCGGCTGCGATTGTTTATGAAGGGGACGAAGAAGTCGCCACGGTTGGCGTTTTCAGTGATCTCCGAGAACGATTGCGACTCGAGGCTGAGCTGCTCGAAGCCCAGACAAAGTTAAAGGATGACGAAAAACGACGTTTAACGGTTGAACTCGCTGGTGGTGCGGCCCATGAGCTAAATCAGCCTCTCACATCAATTTTGGGATATGCTGAGCTCCTAGCATTGCGAACCCGCGGGGCCGAAGAGAAGACCCAGAAGGCTGTCGATACGATTGTTGCGGAAACTCAGCGAATGGCATCCATTGTTAGGCGCTTGGGAGAAATTACACAGGTTGAGAGTCGCGATTATGTCGGGAAAGAAAAAATCGCTGATCTGAAACTCACCGATAAGGACTGATTTATGAAATTAACACCGATCACTATAGCCGTTATCGCTTTACTTCTTCCGTCTCTCGCAGTCGGGAATGCCGATGGTCTCAGTGCGGAGGCAATCCGGGATAAAGTTGTTGAGAATAACTCTTTCGGTTTCAACAATGCGCGAGCAGACGTAAAGCTTACGCTTGTGAGCAAGCGCAACACCCGTAGGGAGCGAATCATCCGGGTAGACTCCTTGGATACCAAAGAGGGAAAGCGTACGATGGTCCGCTTTTTGAAACCTGCGGATGTAGCCGGAACATCCTTTCTTTCGGTTGAGCAGCAAACACGTGATGATGATCAATATCTCTACCTCCCTAGTCTCGATAAATCGAAGCGGATTAGTGGTGGGCAGAAGAATCAGCGCTTCATGGGGACTGAGCTCACCTACGCAGACATGGAGAGTAGGGACCTCAAAGATGGCCAAGTGACGCGTCTGCCCGATGAGGAGTATGGTGGTGGTCAGGTCTTTGTTTTAGAGGCTAAACCAAAGGAAGGTGATAAGGATTCCCAATACTCAAGAACAAAGTCTTGGATTCACAAAGTCTCCTATGTCCCTCTCAAGGTAGAATTTTTTGATCGCAGAGGTCGACTCTTAAAAGTCCTCAAGGTCAAGCGTCTCGAGAAACAAGACGGTCGATGGATTGCACGAGAAACATTGATTCAGAATGAACAGAGCAAAGCGAAGACAGAAATGAGCATTTCGTCGATCGCCTTCGATGTGAAGCTTAATCCAGCAATGTTTACTGAGCGTGCACTCCGCCAATGATTCATCGCGGTTCCCTTAACAAGCGTCTTGCCGAGTTTATTGTTGCAACACTACTTGGTGTGACCCTCTTCTTGCTCCCGGCGCCTGGGGAAGCGACCTCAAGCGTTGAAGTCGCCGATGTAACGGTTGATGCTGAAGAGTCGGAAGAATCAGTCAAGAGCGCGGACAAGATAGTTCTCGGCTCGCAAGCCACTGAAACCGATACCTCGGTCGGTGAAGAAAAGGCAGACTCTGAAATTGTAGAGGTAAGTCCATCCGATTCCGATGCGACCAGTGAGGCTACAAATCCAGAGAGTTCGAAGGATGAGACTCTGATTATTGTTGATGAGGACGAAAGCCAGACAGCGGCAACAGAATTCATTATCATCGATGATGGTGACTCCTCCGAGACGAGCTTTGAGCCCTACTTTGAACCGACGGGAAGGTTTCGTGGTGACTACCGTACACGCGCCTTATGGGACGTTGTCCATGAAGGGGACGCCGAGGATGTTTTTGAATGGTGGCAGCAGTTAAATCTCTATTTGAAATATCAGTTTGCAGAGCAGTGGGACACAGTTGTCGAGACCGATACGCGCTATGGTGTTGTTGGAGAAGCGCCTCAAGAGAATCCGTTCTGGGGTGTTAATGTTAGCTACAGCAAGTGGCTTTCTGAGGTCTCACTGCGTCAGGGGTACCTGCGCTGGAGAGATGCTGGATGGGAGGTCTCGTTCGGATCGAGAATTTTTGTTTGGGGGAAAAACGAACTCTTTGCCGCCGGCGATTTTCTGAACCCCGTCAATGCTCAGGGAGACGTTGTCGGACTGCTCTCTGATCCAAGAATGGCAAAAGAACCGATTTGGGCCATAGACGCCAGCTATCAACTTGATGACCACGTACTTCAGCTGGTTGTTGTTCCAATTTTTGCGCGTTCGGATGTCCCAATCATTGGGCGAGATCTAGCTTTGGCACCGCCGGGAACCGACTTAGAAACTCAAATTAGAACAGCAGCATCGGTTCACCCCTCGATTGAAGACCAGATTGGTGATGGATTTGCGGGCACCGAAATTCCAGAGGAATCGCTGTGGAATTCTAGTATCGCATTTCGCGCCACTTCAAATCTCGGTGGCTGGGATCTGGGGGCGACGGTCGGTTGGATCTGGGACCGCAATCCGACGATTTATCTCGATGATGATCTGCGCGGACTTTTGGCTAGCGGCGTAAATCTGCTCGGCGCTAATGCCGGCGGTAACCTTAGTCCAGAAGCTACCGCACAGCTCGCAGCGGTTCAGCAGAAAGCTGCATTGGGACAGGAACTCTTTCGAGCGACGTATGCTAGGCAGTGGGTCGCGGCTCTTGAAGCCGAAGGGATTTTGGGTCCGCTTGTGGTTCGGCTTGATCTCGGCTGGAAAGATGGTGAGTTGGTCTACACCGACCAATTGGAGTCGTATCGTTTGATGCAGTTCAGTGGAACGCTTGGGCTTGAGTACAGCTATGGGGAGTCATTTTTTGGGCAATTAAGCGTGTTTTCACAACTCGCCTTGGATGCCCCCGGTCAACCGTTACTCGGTTGGGATGATGGCGAGCTGAACCCTGGGTCTGACGGACGATTGGCAAGCTTGATTGGCGGGGGTTTAGTTATGCGAGGTTCTCCCGAAGACCAAGATTGGGATTGGTCGTCGCGTACAATACTCGCGATACTTCCGCTCTCGGTCGCCAATGTTCTTGAGCTTGGTTACACGGGATTAGAGAGTCAGAGGTTGGCTCTTGGAACAGTCTTAATTCATGGTGAGCGTGGTTCTCTTGGTGACCAGTTCAATCGTTTGAATCTCGTCTATGGGATGTATTCCATCGCCTTTTGAGGGCGTATTTCCTTAAAAACGAAAAAGCCCCAGCGAGGCTGGGGCTTTTGAAGAACCATAGTGTCGCGATACTTTACTTAATATCGCTAATCAATGACGGCATGACGTCAAAGAGGTCTGCTACAAGACCGTAGTCTGCAACTTGGAAGATGGGTGCTTCTGGATCTTTGTTGATCGCTACGATGCACTTTGAACCCTTCATCCCTGCAAGGTGCTGAATCGCTCCAGAAATACCAACGGCGAAGTAAAGGTTTGGTGCAACGACCTTACCTGTCTGTCCAATCTGCATATCGTTCGGTACCCAGCCCGCGTCGCAAATTGCGCGGCTAGCACCAACACCACCACCGAGCTTATCGGCGAGGTCTTCAATGAGCTTGAAGTTTTCCTGTGCTTTCAGTCCACGGCCACCCGCGACAACAACGTCAGCGACAGTTGCGTCTGGGCGCTCGCTCTCAACGGCTGAGAGTGAGATGAACTCAGTCTTGAGGCCACCCAAGTCAACGGTGAAATCAACTGCCTCAACAGCAGCGTCGCCACCAGCGGCAGGCGCATCAAATTCAGTTGCTCGGACAGTTGCGACCTGCTTGTCGCCGCTAAGTTCAACTGTAGCGATAACGTTACCGGCCCACATTGGACGCTTGAACTGTGAACCATCGACAATCTCAAGAACGTCTGAAGCCATCGAAGCGCCGAGCTGTGACGCAAGCTTTGTGAGGACATCCTTCGAGGTTGTGCTGGTTGCTGCTGCGATGAAGCCCGCACCACTTAGTTCAACAGCTTTGCTGAGTGCAGAGGTGTAAGCTTCAGGCAAAAAGTTTGCGAAGCAAGCGTTGTCGAAGACGTAGACTTTGCCCGCACCCAAGCCCTTCACAGCATCGGTTGCACCGCCGACGTTCTCACCGATAACGACGAGGTCGAAGCTGCCACCACGCTTAGCCGCAAGTTGCTGACCGAAGGTGATCGCCGAAAGAGAGGACTTCTTCACACCGCCGTCGGCGGCCTCTACCATAATTAGAACATTGCTCATGGTCTTCTCCTTAAATCACTTTGGCGTCGTTGCGTAGCTTGTCGATTAAGGTCGCAACGTCAGGAACGGTGGTCCCTGCTTGACGTGTTGGTGGATTTTCCATCTTGAGAATCTTGATGTTGCCTTCGCTCGCGCCAAGGTCAGCAAGGTTCTTGGTATCAATTGGCTTCTTCTTAGCCTTCATAATCCCTGGAAGCGACGCGTAACGCGGTACGTTCAAGCGAAGCTCAGTGGTCACAACTGCTGGAAGACTTACCGAGACAGTCTCAAGACCGCCGTCGACTTCACGGACAGACTCGAGACGACCGTCAGCCACTTTGAGCGCGGCGACCTTCTTCTTCTCGTTGTCTGACTCTAGGCTCTCTTCTTTCGAAGCGAAGCTGAGCTGAGCGAAGTCCAGCTTGTCAGCGAGCATGACACCAACTTGGCCTTGGTCGTCATCGACAGACTGCTTGCCGAGAAGGACCAGGTCAGGCTTCTCTTCGCCGAGAACTTTTGCAATCGCAGTAGCCTCAGTGAGTGGGTCGAGCAGATTGTCGGCAACGATGTGAATGCCTCGGTCTCCGCCCATCGCCAAACCGGTTCGGATCTGCTGGGTTGCGTCCTGAGGACCAACACAGAGAACTGCGAGTTCGCCGCCGTGGGTATCTCGAAGCCGGATGGCTTCTTCCACTGCGATTTCGTCGAATGGATTGACTACATATTTCATGGCATCTGTTTCGATACCGCTTCCGTCACCTTTGATCTTAATCTTGATCTCAGGGTCTTCTACACGCTTGATGATAGCGACAATTTTCAAAGCTAACCCCTATCGTATGTGCGCCGGCATGGCGCAACTCATCTATTACCCTGCGGGCAAGGTAAAGGGGCGGTGCATAGCTGTCAAGCGCTTGACGGGGTGCGTCATTCCGATTTGAGGCGAACGGATGTTCAGGCGTACTGCTCGGGTACCCTCAAGCAGACATCGAGGGTTTGATTTTGTTGAAGCGCCGAGACCCACTCAAGCAAAGTATCTGCAACGAATTCAGGGGAATTAAAGCGTTCTTTCTCTTTGAGGCTGATAAATTTAGCGCGACTGGGAAAGTCTGTTTCGGGGGTTGAACGAATCAAGGACTGCATGTCCGTGTCAACGATCCCTGGTGCCACTGAAAGTGCTTTCAAACCGATTTCGGCTTCCTCAAGCGCAATACACTCAGTGATCCTATCCACCGCCGCTTTGGCTGCACAGTACGGCCCCCAGCCATGGTACCCCTTCTTGGCTGCACCAGAGCTGATATTGATCAGGACGCCTTGAGTGTGTTGCTCTCGACAGTGATTGATAAAACACTGTGAACCCAGAATGACGCCCTCGATATTGACCGCGAAGTGCTCGCGTAATTCGTCTAGCTCGAGTTTACGCAGCGGCTTGATGGGCTTAAGCACGCCCGCGTTGTTGATCCAGAGGTCGAGTCCACCAAACTTCTCGTTGCAGGCGAGATAAAAGGACTCCAGCGAGGCTGCATCGGTAATATCGCCAACCTTGTGCAGTTGATTTTCATCCTCGAACTCCGTCAGCGAGCGTGCAAAGAATCCTACCTGATGGCCGAGAGCTAAGAAGCGCTCGCCCATACCTCGCCCAAGACCACGACTGGCTCCGGTAATGGCAATTCTCATGCTTTTGAAGCCCAGACTTCAGCGGCCAAGTCGCGCAGCTCTGTGATGCCCTCTTCGAGGCTGGGCGCTTTGAATACGCCTGAACCGGAAACGAATACGTCGGCGCCCGCCGATGCCGCGCGCTTGATTGTGTCGCGATTTATTCCACCATCCACTTGGATCTGAAGGTCATGAAGGCCACGACCTTCAGCCAGGGTTCGCAATGCTTCGACTTTGGGCATAACGGATTCGATGAAGGATTGTCCGCCAAATCCAGGGTTTACGGTCATGAGCAAAACCATGTCCGTCAGGTCCAGCACATGTTCAATGGAACTGAGAGGCGTCGATGGGTTCAACGATACCTGGGCTTTGACACCGAGGTCTCGTAACTGGCCGAGGGTTCGGTGCAGGTGAGGGCAGACTTCGGCATGTACGGTTACTCTATCTGCGCCGGCCTGGACGTATTGCTCGACTGAGCGCTCAGGTGATTCGATCATTAGATGAACATCGAATGGGAGCTTGGTCAGTCGGCGGAGTGCTTTGACGACTGGGGGACCAATGGTGAGATTGGGCACGAAATGTCCATCCATGACGTCAACATGG
>JAYYQC010000381.1:0-6653 GCA_036128675.1 Myxococcota bacterium
CTCATGAGGTCGAGTCTACGCGGGCGAGGGGGGCTGCTCAAGCTCTAAGCGTCGGCGGAGTTAATTCGGTTTCGGAAAATTTCCGTCGAGTGCTTCGCGGATGATCCCCTTGAGCTCAGGAGCAAAATCTTTGTCTAAGATCCAGTGAAGATAGTTCGTCTCAGCGCGTACGAGCTCTTGCAGCGAACGCCCGCGATGTTTGCCAAACGTGATAACGGCTTGCCCATCCTGCCATTTCAGCTTGCCCTCCTGGTCGAGAGCATTGGGATCTCGCGGCTTAATAAAGGACGCTAAGTCATTCACTGCAGTAGGGACCTGGGGGTAACGCTGAACCTGTCCTAGTAGGACGTCCAGTGCTGCTTGCGCATCGGCTTCCGCCGCGTGGGCGTCCTCAAGTGTTGCGTTGCAATAGTAGCGGTAGGCTGAACTAAGGTCGCGTGGCTCCATCTTTAGAAAGAGCTTGTGGCTGTCGAGGATGGCGGTCCCCGCGAAAGGAAACGAAATCCCAACGCGCTTGAGTTCAATCGAGAGCATGGGGAGGTCAAAGCGCTCGATGTTGAAGCCAGTGAGGTCGGCACCATCAATGAATTCAGCAACCTCTCTCGCGCGTGCCTCGAACCCTGGGAGATGACCAACGTCCTCGTCTCTAATCCCGTGTACCTTCATAGCCTCTGGATTGATGGGGCGCTTGGGGTTCACTCGGAAAGAGAGCACCTTGCGTTCACCATTGGGATGCAGCTTGATAGCCGCAAATTCGACGATTCGGTCGTTTTGCACGTCGAGGCCGGTTGTTTCGAGATCAAAGCTTACGATGGGGCGGTCTAGGACCAGTTCCTGGTGCATAGTTTAAATTCTCCTGGCTCATCGGCTAACAGAGCTAAGGAGCGCGGGGCAAGGGAAGACTTTGAAATTCCCGATCAAGCGTGTCATATCCTCGTCATGGCAGATGCAATCCCGCCCGAGATGGGCCTAAAAACCGAAAAGGCTACCTGGAAACGTGTCGTCGGGCTTTTGCTCAAGCTCTTTTTTACGGTCGGAGCTTTCTATTTACTCCTAACCCATCAAATTGACGACGAAAACGGACAGAGTGTTCGCATTATCGACGTCATCAAGGAGGGGATCGAGACCTTAAGTTGGTCGAAGGTGGCCTATTGGGTGGGGCTTGCGACCATCATTAAGGCCGTGGGTATCGCGTCGTCGATGCGGCGTTGGCAGCGATTGCTGCAGGGGCAAAATATATCTTTTCGGTTTCGCCATATCGCCGGAAGCTTTCTTATTGGACGCTTTTTGGGAACATTCTTGCCCTCCACCGTGGGCCTAGATGGTTACAAGCTCTACGACGCGGCAAAATTTTCCGAAAACTCAACCGGAGCACTAGCGGCAACGGTCGTTGAAAAAGTACTGGGCCTGTCAGGCATATTTTTGACGTTCTTGGTTATGTTTCCCTTCGGCTATCAGGTCTTGGGCGAGCATGCGACGCTGGTCGCGGGGATCGCGGTTCCGTTTGCTCTTTGCCTGTGTACCGGCGTTCTGCTTGCCCTATTGAAGCCGGGGTGGGTCGAGGCGATAGCCAGGGTCTTAAAGCTTGGTCGGATCCCAAAGGTCGGCCCACTTCTTGAGAAAATTCTCAACGCCGCACAACAATATCGCGGTAAAGGGGCTCTGGTTTTGGAGGCCTTCGGTTTATCGTTCATCGTGCATTTTACGACGGCGGCGATGTATTGGTTTACCGCTATAGGCGTCGGTGCAGCCTCGGCGGATTTCGGTATGGTTGTTTTCGCTTCTTCGATTCAGATATTCGCGACGGTTATGAGTCCGTTTACGATTGCTGGCGAAGGGGTTCGAGAAGCAGTTCAAGCGCTTCTACTGGCGAAACATATCGGAGCCAGTGCGTCGATCTTGTCCGCCGCTTTGGGCTTTTGGGCGGCCGAGGCGCTGACCATGGTTGGTGGTTTGATCTGGTGGCTTCGTCCTAGGGACTATCGCCCTGAGGGGCACGAAGGATTGGCCGAAAGCTCAGCTGAGGCTTAGCGTCGACGACGAACGTTTCTGATGGGCTCGGTCTCTGGCAGCTGGTCTGGGATGAGCGCATAAATCGCCATACATTTTTCAAGGTCATCTACGCGAACGTGGTCGTTGATTGGCCCAGAGAACCCTTCTTCAGATGGTCCAATACCCACGGTGGGTACATCCGCATGACCCATGGTGTAGGCACCCGCGGTCGACATGGTCCAAGCACCAACGGTAGGTGGCTTCTTGTAGACATTGCGGTAGGCCTCGTTCACCGACTCTACAAGTTCATGGTCCTCAGGGAGTGACCACGTTGGAAAGTACTTATCCATCGGAAGCCTTAGTCCACGGTAGCTTGCTTGATCGAACTCGATGATTTCAATCTTGGCTTTGGTGGCTTTTGCGATCGGCTCGAGCTCTTTGAGGACGCTCTGGCTGGTCTCCCCGGGTAAGAGGCGTCGGTCGATGGTAAGAATGCACATCTCGGGAATCATGTTTGGCCCATTTTCGACAGTGTCGACATGGGTAACGGTCATCGTGGCCTTGCCGAAAAATGGATCATCCGGAAGAGATTCGTTCATCTCGCGGACTTTATCGATGAGCTTACTGATTCCGTAAATCGGGTTCTCACCCTTATCTGGGGCCGAGGCATGACTCGCCAGCCCGCGGACCGTTGCCCGAAGTTCAACCCTGCCTCGGTGTCCACGACAGATCCGCATCCCGGTTGGCATCGTGAGGACGGTGAAGTGCGGGTAGAGTTTCTCGACATCGAAAATCGATTTGTATGCTAGACCTTCGCATTGCTCAGCCTGGACGGTCGCAACAAAATAAATCGTGCAGTTTAGTGCGAGGTCCAGTTCTTTGATGATTGAGCCAGCGTAGAGCATCGCAGCGAGACCACCTTTGTTGTTGGTAGCACCATGCCCGTATATTTTCCCGGCCTTTACTTCACCTTGATATGGATCAAATCGCCAGGCGGCTCGATCGCCGATGCCTGGTGTATCCATGTGGGCATCGAACATAATGATGGTGTCACCATCACCGATGCGTCCAATGACGTTGCCGATTCGATCGGTCTGCACCGCGTCGAAGCCCAGCTTCATCATTTCTGCTTTCACCAGGTTAGCGATCGCTTCTTCACGCTGGCTTTCTGAAGCACAAGCGATGAGGGTTCGAAGGAAATCGCTGCATTTATTACGGTAGCGCTTTGCTAGAGCGACTACACGGTCTCGCATTTCATCCATGACCCCATGAAACTAATCCGAAAGGCGGGGTAGTTTCAAATGTCTCGGATCGCTATTCAAGCAAAGTCGCTCCTGGGTTATGCTCGTTACCATGAGCGAGATTCAGGATAAGCGTCAGACCAAGCGATTCCCGATCCGTATCCCGATCAGTCTGGTATTCGGTGAGCAATCCATGGATCTTCTGACGCACAATGTAAGCCGGAGTGGGATATTTTTACGGGCCGGTCTCATGCCGAAGATTGGCAAGGAGATGGCGCTCGAGTGCCGTGTTCCCACAAACCGCGAACCTGTCCGTCTAACTGCCAAAGTGGTGCATCGAACGCCGCCGTCAAATTTGTTGGGGCAAGTCACTGGATTTGCGGTTGAGATCCTCGAAGGGGATCTAGAAGCATGGGCATCCTTTCTTTCACTCATCGAGCTTGCGGAAGCGCAACTGCGTATGGAAAGCCAGCTTCAAGAAGTTGATACGGAAGGCTTAAAGTTAAGGCGAAGGCCTCGCGTTTCTCGTGCGATGCGGATCCGACTTAACGTCGGTGACGACCAAGTCTCTGCGGTGACAGAGGACGTATCAGGCGGGGGACTTTTCGTTCGAACCGATGCGTCGTTTCGGGTAGGGCAAGTCATGGATGTTGACGTAGTTCATCCTCAAACTTTCGCCAACATCCGATGTCGAGCGGCTGTGCGGTGGGTAGGCTCCAAACAAGGAAAAAACGGTATAGGATTGGAGCTCATTGCGGACGATATCGAAGAGGCCCGTCTCGGCACCTTTTTATCCACCGGTCAGTTTCCGGCCTTACCACCTGAGGAGCAGCCTTGACGCGATGACCCTTTGTTCTCGCGCGACCCCTAGGCAATTTCGATGAAAATCCTCCATCTGGTATCCTATTCGATTTGGAGTGGTCCCATGCCATCGGTCTATGGGCTCGCATCTGCGCAACGTGCGCTGGGCCATGAAGTCTCATTGTGGTACGACACTAAGCGGGGCTCGATGGGGGGAGTCGAAGAACCCGCGCAGCCAATTGTTGAGCCTCAATTCTCGGAGCAGCCGCTCACGTTGTCAGCAAAGAGTACGCCTCGAGAATGGATCCGAGATTGTGGGGTTCTCTCACGCTATCTTCGTCAAGAACGACCGGATCTCATTCATGTACATCTCTCACATGATCACGTGTTGGCTAAAACGGTGCTCCGATTTTCCGACCAAAGACCACCACTTATTCGTACAGTCCATGCACGTCGCTCCTTGGCAAAACGGTTCGGACAAAAATTCCTCTACCGTGACCTTGGTGGACTTATTTTTCGTTCTCAGGAGGATGCAGAGCTCTACAAAAAAGACTTTTCGGCGAATGACACGCATCGTGTGATACCCAGTGGCATCGATTTATCGAGGTTTAGTCCCATTTCTCAGGAACGAAAAACTTCATTGAGAGAACGTTGGGGGCTTCCTGCGGATGCTCTCGTTATCTGCCATGCCGGTCTGATTGCAGGACGTGGTCAGCTCGAACTCCTTCGTGCAGTGGCTGCGCTGGAGAGTTTTGAGCCTTGGATCTTGTATATTGGTGCGGGTGAGCAAGAGACCGAGCTCGATGATGCAATCGCGGCGTCGACAGTGAGCAGCCGGGTGGTTCGTGCGGGGTATCTTCAAGGTGAATCACTCGTGGATGCTTATCGCTGCGCAGATCTCGCATTCACAGGAAAGCTTGGAAATGATGCAGGAGGGAGGATTGCTCTCGAACCGATGGCTTGTGGATTACCCATTTTGGGAAACACGGCGGGCGCCCTGAAAGATATTCATCTGCCGGAGCATGGTTGGGCTTGTCTGCCGTTTGATTGCGAAACAATCCACGCCAACCTCGTTGATGCGCTTGGGCGGGGCGGTTCTCAATTAAGAGCGATGGGCGAAAGCGCGCACCGTTGGGTGCAACAACATCGAGGTTTTGAGTCTGAAGCTCGGGCTACACTCGAGCTCTACAAAGAGGCCTGTCAAAAAAGCGCTTAATTGCGATAGGCGTGCACTGGGGCGGGAATTTTTCCACCAAGACCGATAAATTTCTCGGGTGAGAATCTATTGACGTCCATGACGATGGCGTCTCCTAGGAGACCACCCCACTCAAAGATATCGCCAGGCTTACTTCCTGGAATGGGCAGAAGCCTAGCTGCCGTCGTCTTGCTATTCATGACCCCAATGGCCATCTGGTCGGCGAGAATCCCGGAGACGACTGCTGGAGGGGTATCCCCTGGAATAGCAACCATATCGAGCCCGACGGAACAGATAGAGGTCATGGCTTCGAGCTTATCGAGTGTTAATGCGCCAAGCCGCACCGCGTCTATCATTCCTCGGTCTTCGCTGACCGGGATAAATGCGCCTGAGAGACCGCCGACTGATGAGCTTGCCATCAGTCCACCCTTTTTGACCGCGTCTGTTAATAGCAGAAGTGCCGCAGTGGTGCCGTGAGCCCCAACTCGTTCGAGGCCCATGGTCTGTAAGATATCGGCAACCGAGTCGCCCTCAGCTGGTGTTGGGGCGAGAGATAGATCGACTACACCGAATTCGACCGGAGCACCAAGTCGCGCCGCTACGACGCGCCCGACGAGCTCGCCCGCGCGTGTTGTCTTAAACGACATGCGTTTGATAACTTCGGCGACGCTGAGCAAATTGAGATCACGTGGTGGGTTCTCCATGAGTCGCCTAAGCGCATGGTGGACAACCCCTGGTCCACTGATGCCCACGTTGAGTACTGCGGATGGCTCACCGATACCGTGCATCGCTCCAGCGATGAATGGATTGTCTTCGACCGCATTTGCAAATGCGACGAACTTTGCGCAGCCGATACCATCTCGCTCAGCAGTGAGTTGAGCCGTCTCAAGGATTTTATGACCGAGGATATCGACCGCGTCCATGTTGATGCCGGCCTTTGTGGAGGCAGCATTGACCGATGCGCACATGCGCTCGGTCGCAGCCAGCGCACGGGGTAGCGCATTGAGCAAGCGACGCTCCGAGTGGGTCATGCCTTTGTGGACAAGCGCCGAAAAGCCCCCGATATAGTCGATACCAATCTCTTTGGCTGCAGCATCGAGTGCTCTCGCTGCTTCAATGATTTGTTCTTCATCCCCGTGTGCAATCGAGCCAATTGGCGTTACTGAGACACGCTTATTAACGACGGGCACGCCAAGGTCAGATTGAACGCCGTTGGCAATCTCAACAAGGTTAGCGCCCAGACTTGTGATCCGATCGTAGATGCGTTCGGGCAGACGGGCGTCACTGCCGGCGAGATCAAAAAGGGAAATGCCGAGGGTGACAGTTCGAATATCGAGGTGCTCGACCTCGACCATTCGGAGGGTCTCTAGAACTTCATCCAAGGACGAACTGTGGAATTTGGAGCTTAGCATTGCTTAAACCGA
>JAYYQC010000382.1:0-11812 GCA_036128675.1 Myxococcota bacterium
TCGATGCCTTTGTGCTTAGCACTTATCTCCATAAGAAACGGGGTGGGAAGGTGGCGATGGGCCCAATTTGGGACTTCAATGGCGCGCTTGGGAATCCCGATTATTTTGAAGGTTGGCTTACCGAAGGCTGGCACCACGAGAATCCGGAATTTCCAGCCGATAACCCAAACGCTTACAAATGGTATGAACGCTTGTTCGAGGATGAAGCCTTTCAAGAGCGTTACCGCGCACGGTGGACGGAGCTTCGGCGCGACGCCCTGAGTACGGAATCGTTGATGGCTGATATCGATGCAGTCGTCCGCGAGCTTGGCCCGTCGGCTGGTCGTAATTTCGAGCGCTGGGATATTCTAGGCGACTATGTATGGCCAAACGCCGAGGGCTTTGACGAGCGCAATACCTTTCCAAAGGAAGTTGCTTATTTAAAGACATGGATTCAGAACCGATTGGCTTGGATAGACAGTCAGCTCTCTGACGGTGCTCGGCGTGATCCGAACCGATAAAGCCAGGTCATGACGACCAGAACAAAAAGTAGCGGCGACTGAGACGTATTGCAGCCACATCCCGCTTGCTCAATCGTTGTTGTTTCTCCGGTTTCGTCGTCTCGGACTACTCTGCACGAGGCCATGGCTATCGGGTCGTTGTTGTCTTCGCAGGTAAACCAGAGCTCCAAGCCGGTTCCATCATAGGCGACCGCCTCGCATTGCTCGCCGTCGTATGCATCGGCGCGACGAGCGGCTTCAAAGCCGATGATCTCTTGGTTGGCGTTTCGCCGTAATGGGACATGAAACCCAGCGGTGTAGGTTCGTGCATAAAGTTCCGACCCGGAGGGCGCAATATCGATGCCGGTGACCTGTCCGGCGAGAAGCGTATCTGTGGCAAAGTCGATATCTTCGAGCTTTGTCATGGTCGTGGGCTCATCGGAGCGGCTCGCCCAGGCCGCGGCGGGAATACGGTAAGCCCGCGCTTTCGCTGCGCCCGACTTCTCAATCACTAAGATGTCACCGGTCAATGGATCGACCGCGATGGCCTCACTGTTCTGTGGTTCGTCTGGGTAGACCGCGTCCAATTCTTGGGCTGCTACGATCTGCGATGTACCGGCACCGGTCGGTGTCGGCTCGTTCAATCTTAGGAAAGTAATCTTGCTTCGCTCAGCCGCGTTATCCCCCACATCGCCGATAAAGAGACAGGTGGATTGAGCGCAGGGCCCAATCGCCATCGCCTCCCAGTCTTGAGCGCTACCGTTGCTGAGGTTGATGATACCCCGTGCTTGCCCACTGAGTCCCGAGGCGAAGAAGCGCGCGGTATCGCCGGAGTCATTGTGCGTCCATAGTATGTCCGGGTGCGCGCGAGAGATGGCCAAGCCTGAGCTTTCGCTGATCTCACCACTCTCAAATTCTCCAACCTTTTCGGCCGGATAGAACTCGATGCACGTTGCGCCGTAAGCAGGGAGGGCCGTCACGCTTAGGCAGAGAACTATCCAAGAGTTGAGGTGGGTCGCCTTCATGCTCAGAAAACCTAGCACGAGAAGAGAGCAGAAGTCCCGATTGCTGCGACCCAGTCGGCGAAACACCGCTTCGGCTTAATGGGTCGCCCGGCCGCGAGATCGAATTTTTTAAATAGCCCTATAAATAAACTAACCGGTAGATAGTTTTGATGCGTAAGAAACCCTGCGTGACAATGTGGGTTCTTCATCATCTCACCTCCCACCGAGATATGGGGAAACGTTATCTTCTACCTGGCTCCTGAAGATGACGATGGCATGGGGGATATCTGGGTTCATTCCTCAAGCCATCCCACGACGCGTGGCGCAAGTCCCTGGTCAAGCAACACCGTTCTAATAGCTTTGTTTGAGTAAGTGACGATGCCCGTATTAGACTCGTGGCATGTCTGAATACCTTTAACCTCTTACCTAAAACTCGTAAGGTCGAATGCCCATTCGTATTTTTCTGCTTCTCCTCTCATTTCTTTTTGGGTGTCGTAATGAGGAGCTGCATTCTATTTCCGATATACCCCTTATTCAAAATGGGACTATAAATCTAAAACATTCAGGTTACGCGAACGGCGAGATCTACAAGTTAAAAGGTCAATGGTTTTTTAAGTGGGGTGAGTTTATTGAACCTGCACCATTGGCAGATTTAGAAACACAATTCGATAATTTCATCGATATACCAGCCCCTTGGGACTCTCAGTCTTCGAGCGCAGTTGACGGAGGCTCATATCCCGGAACTGGATATGGAACTTACATGTTAAGGGTCGAAGGTCTTAGTCGCATCGATAATCAAATATTGAGTATTTACGGAATCCCCGGGGCTGCCCGTCTTTTGATTTTGAATTCGGATGGAAAAGTTCTTGCCGAAGCTTTCCAAGGGCGCCCCAGTGTCGAAGCAACTCGCGAAATTCCGATTGTTTACAAAGAATCGGGTGCCGAGCTCCCAGCTATTCAATCTAAGATACCCATCAATGATACGCTAGTGATTCTTTTACAGGTCAGCGTTCATCATTATCCGCGAGGCGGTGTTTGGGAGGCTCCGGAGCTAAGTACTGGTTCGACTTGGTCTAATTCGATGAAGTTCGAATTATTTACCATGCAGATTTTACTCGGTGCTTTGGTCATTGTTGGCTTTTATCATCTCATTTTATTTGGGTTACGTGTCAGTGAAACCAGCAACCTTTTCTTTGGCCTGTTTACTTTAAGTGTGGCCCTAAGACCCCTTTCTATGGGGGTGGTTCAACGGAGCTTCGCGGTAGGTGACAGTGTCGCTGGTTTCATTTCGTTGATGCGAATTGAACTATTATCTGTCCCCTTAATTTGCATAAGCTTTGGCCTCTTTCTGAATTCTATTGTCGGTACCGATGGTTTCAAATCATTATTAAAATATCTCATTGTTTGGCCAGGCGCTTTTCTCGCCGCGCTAACTTTAGGCACGGTTCCTACGACATTTGTTGATTATCTATTTTTGTATCAGGTTTATAGTTTCGTTTTTCTTTTACTCGCATTTGTCCATCTGATTCGACGCTTCCGGTCAGGTGATAAGTTGGCTGGATTGTGTCTGGGGGCTTTAACTTTCATGAGTATCGGAGCGATGAATGACATCCTTCATGTACTCCTTATTATTGAGAGTGCCTTTGTCGGACCCTATACAGCGATTGGTTTCATTTTATTACAAGCAGGTATTCTTGCTGCTCGAAGTGCTAAAATGCACAAAAGAGTTCAACAGCTAAGTTCTCATCTACAAGAGGAAGTAGCTGTCCAGACGGTGGAACTTCAGGAGAAAACGGCTGCAGCAATCATTGCGAGAGAAGAGTCGGAACAATTGAAGCAGAGAGCGTTGACGGATGCCCGAAAGTTACGTGAACTTGACCGTCAAAAAACTACCTTCTTCCAGAATATCTCTCACGAGCTACGCACGCCTCTGACTTTGATGATTCATCCACTCGATGCAGCGATAAACGAGATTGGTCAAAATGAGAATATTGTAGTGGCGCGTCGAAATTGTATGAGGCTGATGCGCTTAGTAAATCAGCTACTCGACTTTCAAAAGTTATCGACGCGTAAAGTTGAGCTAAAGCTTCAGACGATAAATGCGGTATCTCTTCTTCGATTGGTAGCCGACCATTTCAAGTCATCTTCGTCTCACCGCGAAATTCAGTTTCAAGCAACCATAAATGGTGAACCCATTTCTGAGAATATGCCTGAGATCCTTATTTTAGCAGAGTTAGATGCCCTAGAGAAAATTGTCTTTAATTACCTCTCAAACGCGCTCAAGTTTACGACTCCGGGCGGAGAAATCGAACTCGGTCTTCAAGAGTTCGAGGGGTATGTTCGCTTGTATGTACGCGATACTGGACCAGGTATTTCTGAGGAAGACCAATCTAGGATTTTTCAAGTTTTTACTCAGCTTGATGAATCATCGACGAGGGCACATGAAGGCAGCGGTTTGGGACTCGCGCTGTGTAAGACTTTGGCCGAAGAGTTGAATGCGAAGGTTGGTCTCGAAACTTCGTTGGGAAGGGGCGCAACTTTTTGGGTCGATCTCCTGCGGGGCGACGGGATGTGTACAATTATCGATCACGAATTTGTACCTAAATCGTGGCTGCTCGAGGAGCCATCAGAGAGCCCCGAAATGAGTCGTGAGCTACCAGTAGCGGAAAAGGGTAAGCGTATACTCGTCTGTGATGACCTGGGCGATATGCGATATATGATTGAACAAATTATAACTAAGGCAGGTTTTGAGGTATTCACAGCGAAGGACGGTATTGCCGCTATAGAGTTGATGGATGAGCGGATACCCGATCTCGTTATTACTGATTGGATGATGCCGAGATTAGATGGCCTAGGATTGGTACAAGCGATTCGAGAAAACACGCGTCTAGCTGGACTTCCTGTCATCATGCTTACAGCAAAATCTGATGAAAGCTCGCGATTAGTTGGGCTTGATAGCGGAGCAGACGCATTTCTTGGGAAGCCTTTCAATGAACTCGAATTACTGTCGTTGATACGGAATTTACTGCATCTAAAGTCAAACGAACATGACCTCAAGGCGAATCTATTACAGCTTGAGGATGCACTCGCTGCTCTCAAGTTAGCTGAGCTGGAGAAAGTCGAAGCGGCAAGGCAATCGACATTGTCTCGTTTAGCTTCTGGTCTAGCGCATGAGCTACGAAACCCTCTCAATATCATACAAGGAATTGCTGAGACGATTGATGAAGACCCGAAGCAAGGTCTATCCGATGTCACAGCCCGACTCTTGGGACAGGCGTCTGCTCGAGCTGATGGGGTAGTTCAAAGGTTAGTGAAATTGACAGATGTTACAGTGACGACCGGAAACACTAGACTGATGGACGCAATCAATCGGATGTCTGACATTACATATGATGCTTTAGCCAACGTTGATGGCTCACTTCGTATTGAGGGTGAGGCTGAAATCACAGTCGCGATGGGTGATGCAGAGCTTTCTCAGGTGTTGGTTCTCTTGGTCGAGAATGCAATTGAGGCCTGTGATGGGCGGCCCGATATTGTCCTGCGTGTCTTCTCAGAATCCACCGAGGCTAAAGTGGAAGTTATAGATCATGGTCAGGGAATTGAGGTGGCAGATGAGGAGAAGCTATTTGAGCCATTCTACACAACCCGCCTCGAACGCAATGCGAGTGGTCTGGGCTTAACTGTAGCCCGTCGATTTCTACGTTTGAGGGGCGGGAATTTGGGGGTAAAGAGTCGTGTAAACCCAACCTGTTTCGAAATTAAACTTACCAAGCTAAACGAAGAATAAGGTATGGCCACATTTGTTTTGTGTCGCACGTCTCTTTTCGATGGAATGTTCTAACGAGGGGCTTTCAATCAACAATGCCTCGTAGCTGCCCGATAAGCTTTTGCTGTAGCTCCGGGTTGGGCTCCTGAAGATAGGGCGTGATCTGTTTAAGCGCCTGGTGAATGGTAAGCCACCGCTCGTTGGTAGGGTCTTGCTCCAACTCACTTTGGCACCGTCGGTATGCTTCCCGAAAAATCTTACCGAGCTCTTCTTGTTGTGGCGTGGTGGCTTGCTGTTGGAAGCTTGAGGACCGAGCCAGTTTCTCTCCAAGCTCGGCTGGTGTGAGATCGGTAGCGATAATCTCAAAGAACCTCTGAAGATTGGTGTCCCGCAATAAAACCTCAGCGGTGATGAGTCGGCCTTGGTTCGAATAGAGAAAAGGGTACGTGTCGAGTGACCTGACAATTTCTTCAATGGCCGACCGCGGCTCTTCTATAAGCGGGGCATGTAAAGAGAGATAAACATGGGGGCGCTGCTCTTTTAGCAATGAGACCGCAGCTGGCATAACAAGAGCCTCTCCGCCTTCGATATCGATCTTTAAAAGGGAGCAGTTATCGATCTTGAATTGTTCGAAGAACGCTTCGAGTGTAACTCCGTCTACTTCCCAGGTGGAATGTCCATCTTTGCAGAGCATACTCGATTCGCTGTCTCCACCTCCCTCCTCATGGGGGGCACCTAGCGTAACGGGACCATTGTCGGCAGCGATGCATAATGGGGATACTGTGGTTTTTGCGGCGACTGAGCTATTCAAGTCCAGATTTGCCTCTAGAGCCTCGCGTGCGGTTGGGTCGGGCTCAGCGGTGATACAACGCGCTGCAATCTGACCGCCGTAGAGAACAGTAGGGCCGATCCAGGCACCGATGTCGACATAGGTCGAATCCGGCTCGATGAGACCTTTGAGCACCATAAATGTCTCGGGCTCCCATGATTCTTCAACCACTGAAGTCCAATACTCTTGATACCGTTCCTCGTCTGAGACGGTGAAGGTTGCGCCGTGGGTTTCAATCGTGCGAGGCATACGTTCAGTCATTGTCATTCCTTGAGAAAACAAAGAGTTCTACATTGTCTTGTTCGGTGAGAACTTTGACTTTGGGTGTCATAGATCTCTCAATGTATTTCAGTTTTTTTCTGGTGAGCTCGGGCGAAGGCCACCTGATTTGAGTCGCGTAGAGAAGGTGGTCTGCCAATGGTAATAGGGCGTCATAATACCATAGAAAGTCATCCAGCGGTAACTCGCTCCAGCTGTGGGTTCCGATGAGCACATCTGCACCTACGAGTTCGCGTCGAATGATGTTGCGATGATGCTGGTCAATCAGGTTGATGTGTCCAGGTCGAGGGTCATAGCTATTTCGGAGAACCTGAAGCTCAGGAAAATTCTGCTTGATAAAATGGGCCTGCGCCTCGCAAACAAAATCAAGGTCGAAGATGGTCCAGTTATCGACGAGATCGTGAGATTTCAATATGCGGACCATATTGCCGAAGCCGCCGCCAATCTCCAGTACGCGCAACCGACGATCCGTTCCGATAGTGTCCAGTAGAAGTGTCAACATCAAGCAATGACGGCAGTGGATGATGCTATGGACGGGCTTATCGGGAAACTCAGGTCCATAGCCAATCGGCGAATCGGTGACTGAAAAGACCTTTTGAGCGAGTTCAAGATTTACCTCTGTCGCCTTTTGCCAAGCCTCTTGGTCGGGGCCGACGAGAGGAGAACGCATAAAGTGATAGATAAATGCATTCTGAAATTGCGTCATGTCGGTTTCATCAATCTGGCTCAAACCTCGCAGCGTTTTGTATTGCCAAAAGCCGCGCTCCCCTAGAACGAAGTTATCTGGATTTTCGCTGGCTTGATCGAATGCTTCGATGCTTTGATAACTTTGCTTAAATCCAAAGATCTTGGCGAAAGTAGTCTGAAAGTCTGTGTCGTTCATCATTATTTACTCCAACGCGCTCTGCTGCATGAGCTCATCGACCGGGGCACCCCATTTTTCTTCCATGACGCGCGCATTTCGTTTGTTCAGCGATGCGTCTTCTTGCTCGTTTTCGTCGAACATGTACGGTTTGCCGACGTGGACCGCGACGGAATCGTCACCAGTGTAACCTACCTTGAGCCCAGCGCGCTTGATGCGGATGCCAAGGTCTACATCTTCATAGCCATAGTATCCATCGAAGGCGTCATCTAGGCCGCCCAGCTCAATGAACGTATCGCGTCTCATTCCCGTATTTGTGGTGGCATAGTAGGTCCCCGGAAGTCCGAAAATCTGACTGTGCTTCTTGACGGCGATGCCCTCGTTGTTGAGGCGTGCAATATGGAACGGACCACGCGAGACATCGTGTTCCAAGAGTGTGTTGTAATGTCCAAGTGCCCATTGGGGACCTTTGGGTAGAGTGTCATCATCTAGAAAAATGCAAAATTCTGAGGAAGCCATCTGAATGGCTTGATTGATACACCAGCCCTTGTGAAAGCCGTCGTCACGTCTCCAGAGATAGAGGTCCACAAGGGAAGGATCGGGTCCAGCCCCTTGTGTACCGTCATCGGAAACAATTGTTTCCACTGCGATGCCTTCTTGGTTTCGTAGCATTTGTGCAATGAACATCAGGTATTTAGGGCGGTTGTAGGTCGACACGATTACCGAGAGTTTCGGAGTGTTATCTGTCATCGCGCTGCTCTTTTCTGCAAGGTTGTTTGGCCTAGCCCGACCCTAGCATTTACGAACGTTGAGGCCCAAAATCAGGCGTCGGTTTGAAAGACGAGAAGTTGCGGTGATGCTGGCTTCGATTTAGCGTCTCCCCATGAAATTACGCCCACCACCTCCAATGATTCAGGGGACTCGCATCACCCTACGGAGGCATGAAGAAAGTCTCGCTGCGACGATGTTCGAGTATATTGACCGGGATCGTGAACGACTTGCACGGTTTCTGCCGTGGCCCCCGATGATTCAAAGTGTTGGCGATGAGCTCGACTATCTTCAAGATACGCTTCGTCAATGGACTGCGTGCACGCTCTTTGATTTCGGGGTTTTTCGAAAAGAGGACGCTCTCTACATGGGAAACCTCGGTGTCCACACGATTGCGTGGGAGAGTCGTCGTTGTGAGTTAGGTTACTGGATTTTGGGTGACTTTGAAGGGCGTGGCTACATGAGCGAAGCCATCATTGCACTTGAAAGCGTCCTCTTTGAACTCGGTTTTCAATGTCTTGAGATTCGGTGCGATGCACTTAACCAGCGTTCCGCTAAGCTGCCTCAACGACTTGGGTACACACTTGAGGCTACCCTACGGACTGAGCTCAAAGAGTCACCCTCTTACCGGGATACGATGGTCTTCACGAAGCGAAGACTCGATGATGCGTCGTTGTGAAGCCGCATCGATGACCGTTTATTGCACGAGAGTACCGGTATAAATCTGAATCGTAGGGAGGATTTCGAGTGAGGGCTTGGACTTAGGTAGGTCGACGCTTTTATAAATCGCCGCTGCAACCATGTAGAGCAATGGGACTGCCCATAGAATTCCAATAAAGGTCAGTGAGAGGGCTGCTGCGATAAATGAAGCCAGAAGGATTGTACCAACGATTTTGAGTCGGCAGCCCTCTAGCCCCTGATGAAGTAGGTTGATTGTTTCGATGGGGCCACTATCACGCTCCATGATGACCATTGGTCCAAGCCAGAGGAAGGGCAGGAGATAGAGACCGGCAGCAAATGTAAGAGTGCCAATGATTGCTAGTCCGCCGCCTTCTTCGATGAAGTAAGCTCCGAGTGCTACCGGTGTAACCAAGATAACACAGACCAGGCAACTTAGACCCACCAGGCTTAACAGACGAGAGGAATCGAGAGTAAGTTCTCTCTCTTCGGCCGGATCCTTTGAGAGCGCGATGTTGCCGGCATGCCTACCACGAGGTTATGGCTGAGCATTGCAAGCACCATCAGGATCGCGAATTTAATGAGGAAGCTCAATCCGGTGTCCCCTTCTAGTTTAAGGATTGTCTCAGCAACTTGATTTGCAATGCTGACGCCAAACCAGAGACCGAAGATTCGAAGCTTGTGACCATAGATCAGTCCACGCGCCTCGCGAATAATTTCAAGTGTTGAGGGAAGTGTTCGGTGGTTGAGTTCGAAGTGTGTCATGTCGTTGTCTCCTTGGAAGTTGTGTTGGTCCAAGCAAGACGCGGGCCAAGATGTAGGATAAATGAATACATCGGAAATTCAGGGGTTTAGAAACGAGCAATCGTGAACCTTCAGCCGTCGAAACTCGACACTTCGACAGTGTCGATTGTCGAAAGTGACAAGACGAAGGGCTATCACCCTGAAAGAATTTGATGTGGTCCGAGCCATACTTTAACGGCGGTCTCACCTGTGGCTTAATCATGAGAGGAGTCAGTATTCATATTGATTTTCGGAAAACGGGTTCTCAGACCTGAGGGAATGTGGATGAAAGCCGAGACACAGTATTTGGAGCGCGACGGCGTGCGTTTGGCGTATCAGGTCTTTGGTTCACAGCCGCGCGATTTGATCCTGGTTCCCGGCGCCGTCTCGAATATCGAATTCATGCATAAACTTCCGGGCTACTCTCAGTTTATCGAACGCCTCTCACAATCTTTTCGGGTGACGACCTTCGATAAGCGCGGCAATGGCCTGTCTGGAAGACTTAAGGATGCGCCGACCATCGAAGAACGGATGGACGATATTCGCTTTGTAATGGATGAGATCGGTTCGGAGCGGGCGGTTGTATTTGGCTTCTCCGAAGGTGGTGCTCTGAGTGTGCTCTATGCTGCGATGCATCCACATAGGGTCGAGAGGTTGATTGTCTTTGGTTCTTTCGCGGTCCCGCCTGGCATGGATAAAATACTCGATAAGCCAAAGTTCATCCGACGCTTCTTGATGAACCGGTTACTCAAAAAACAAAGCCGAACCTATACATCCTTCTGGGGGAGTGGACGATTTGCACGAACGATGCTGCCTTCGAAACTGATGGTGGATGGGAAAATGCGCACGCTGCTCAAGGAATTTGAAACGGCATCATCCGACTCCGAAAATATGATGCGGATTTTTCGGCTTTTGGCGGAATTTGATATTCGACCATTCCTCAACGACGTGCACTGCCCGACTCTGGTGATGCACTCTAGAGATGATCACATGGTTCCTTTTTCGTCGGCACACCCTCTTCATGAGCAAATCGAGAATGCTGAATTTGTCGAACTCAATGAGGCCGGACATATTTTCTTTATGCATGAGTCTGAGCAGATCCTGTCCAAAATTCTTGAGTTCGCGACCGACGGTTTATCGACGAGTCAAGAATCAGATGGACGGATTTTGGCGACGATTTTATTCAACGATATCGTTGACTCTACGAAGCTTCAGTCCGAATTTGGTGATAAGGAATGGCGTGACAAAATGGATCAGTTTCACGCGTTAGCTCAAGAAGCGATCACTCGCTTCGAAGGTCGATATATAAAAAGTATGGGCGATGGAATCTTAGCAATCTTCGACGGTCCTACCAGGGCAATTAAGTGCGCTTTTGAGATTAAAGAAGCGGTCAAGTCGCTAGGACTTGATGTACGAACCGGACTTCACGTCGGAGAAATCGAGCGTCTTCATGACGATATTAGCGGTATCAATGTAAACGCCGCTTCAAGGATTCAGAGTCTCGCCGAGGGAGATCAGATTCTGGTGTCGGATATCTTGAAAACACTGGTTTTCGGCTCCGGCATTACGTTTAAGGATTTCGGACAATTCGAACTCAAAGGTTTTGATGAGAAGTGGCAGCTCAATCAGGTTATCCGGATTGACGACTAATCCTGCGGCCCACCGCGTTTAGCAGTCGGTCGAGGGTCCGCGTTATGGCTGTGGAAGTATCGCCAGCTGCTCGGAGAGTGGGCGCTCAAGAAAGGTCTCGAATTGGATATAGAAGATCTCCGACGTCATCCCAAAGGCGCGCTCAAATGCGGCCTCCCAGCCGAGCTCTTCGACGAAGGGATGAAAGATCTCTAAGAGCGCCCCTTCGCCCGCTAGATGCTGAAGGTAAGCATGGCCCCACGCGCCAAGCTCGTAGGCCGAATAACTGCACGGGTCGGCGTAGGTGATATCGGCGATGCTCATACCGGGGCATTCTCGGTCGAGGGTTTCTTTGCCGCCTAGCATTTTCCACTCCATGCGTTGTGCAAAGCTTGGGTAGTTCATACCCGACCGTTCAATCGTCCCGTCATTGAGCAGCTTTTCACTGTAGAGCTGCGCCATATATTCCGCGCCACCCTCGACAAACCAGGTCGGACCCAAGAGCTCGTCGCGTCGTTGGTAGTCGAGACTATCGATAAAGGCATGTTGTACCGCGTGGAAATATTCATGAAAGACCGTCTTGGTTTCTTCCTCGGGGGCGATGCCGAAGAGTCGATCAAAGGCAAAAGGGTACGATGATGCAAAGAGGTGAATATTCCAGTCGCGTCGACCATTGCGTCCGGCAGTACCCATCGGTTGGTCATTGGCAATCACCTCTTGTCCCACTCTGAGATA
>JAYYQC010000383.1:0-3021 GCA_036128675.1 Myxococcota bacterium
ACCTTGAATTTGGTGGGCAATCCGGGGAGTTGGGGTTGAAATATCCTGGGTTCGGAAGCAAGTTCCCAGAGAACAAGGATCTGTGGATGGCATGGTCAAATCGATGGCCGAACCCACCACGTGTTTTGATAAAGAGGAGACCCTCATGAATGAGGCAGCAGCCAAAGTTACGACATCCAACGAATTTTTGACGACCGGTGAAACGCTTTTCGCGGACTACCCGTTCAAGGTAGCGGACCTCTCGCCAGAAACGGTCGCGTTTGGTCGCAAAGAAATCGAACTCGCCGAGCACGAAATGCCGGGGCTGATGGCATTGCGTGAAGAATATGCAGGCAAAGCACCACTTAAGGGCGCGCGTATTATGGGCTCGCTCCACATGACGATCCAAACGGCTGTCCTCATCGAAACCTTGGTTGAGCTTGGTGCGGAAGTTCGATGGGTTTCGTGTAATATCTTTTCAACCCAGGACCACGCGGCTGCGGCAGTCGCAGTTGGACCGAAGGGCACACCAGAGAATCCACAGGGGATTCCAGTCTACGCGTGGAAGGGTGAAACCCTCGATGAGTACTGGTGGTGTACATTCCAAGCGCTTCGCTTCCCTAATGGGGAAACACCGAACCTGATCCTCGACGACGGCGGCGACGCAACACTGCTCGTCCATAAAGGCTTTGAGTTCAACAACGCAGGTGCGGTACCAGGGGCAGACACCACCGAGAACAAAGAGTACCAGGTAATCCTCCAGCTCCTAGGTGAAGTCCAAGAGGCAGATGCGAATTTCTGGAAGCCATTTGCGGCAAATATCCGTGGCGTTTCAGAAGAGACCACCACTGGTGTTCATCGACTCTACGAGATGCAGCGTGATGGGCAACTTTTGTTCCCGGGCATCAACGTCAACGACTCTGTGACAAAGTCAAAGTTTGACAATGTCTATGGGTGCCGTCACTCGTTGGTCGACGCAATTATGCGCGCAACAGACGTCATGATCTCTGGCAAGCGCGCGCTCGTTTGCGGATTTGGCGACGTTGGCAAAGGCAGCGTTGGTTCGCTTGTCTCCCAGGCAGCGAAAGTCTCAGTGACTGAGATCGACCCAATCTGTGCTCTCCAAGCTTGCATGTCGGGCCTCGATGTCGTGACTGTCGAAGAAGCTATTGAGCGTGATTTCGACATCTACGTCACCGCGACTGGCAACAAAGACATCATCACCGCCGACCACATGAGCAAGATGAAGGATAAGGCTATCGTTTGCAATATCGGTCACTTTGACAACGAAATCGACATGGCCGGTCTTGAGGAGATGGAAGAGCGTGGAGAGGTCGAGAAGATTGAGATCAAACCACAAGTTCATGAGTGGAAGTTCAAGGCGACTGGTAAAAGCATCATCATCTTGGCTGAGGGACGTCTTGTGAACCTCGGATGTGCAACCGGGCACCCGAGCTTTGTCATGAGTGCTTCGTTCACTAACCAAGTGATTGCTCAAATCGAACTTCATGAGAACGCGGAATCCTACGGTAAAAATGTAGCGACACTTCCAAAGCATCTCGATGAAAAGGTTGCACGGCTCCACCTCGACAAGTTCGGCGTCACCTTGACCGAGCTAAACGAGGACCAAGCGGGTTATATCGGCGTAGGCGTCGAAGGCCCTTACAAACCAAATCACTACCGCTACTAGTTGTAGCCGACACACAATTGAAAGGGCCCGCCAGCGCGGGCCCTTTTTTTATGCATAAGGATGACTTCCAATGACTGAAGAACTCGAAGTAGCACGCGACCTACTGAGTTTTATTGATGCTTCCCCAAGCCCTTTCCATTGTGTGGCAAGCTCGGCTTCTCGTTTGGTTGATGGTGGTTTCACCCAGCTCATTGAGCGCGAGCAGTGGGAACTCGAAAGTGGCAAGGGTTACTTCGTCGTCCGAAGTGGTGCACTCATCGCGTTTCGTGTTGGCTTAGAGTCAAGTATCGATGCGGGCTTTCGGCTGGTCGGGGCTCACACGGATTCTCCGAATTTACGACTCAAGCCCAATGCTGATTACCAAGCGAGTGGATACGCTCAGGTCGGTGTCGAGACCTACGGTGGCTTGTTGGCTTACACCTGGCTTGACCGTGACCTTGGAGTTTCAGGTCGGGTGGCATTACATGGGTCAGACATTGGTCAAATAGAGACACGGTTGATTGATATTCGACGCCCTCTCTTTCGGATCCCTTCGCTGGCAATTCACCTCAATCGTGAAATTAGAAGTGATGGATTGAAGTTAAACAATCAAAATCATCTTCCACCGATGTTGGGACTCGCAACCGGCGATGGGAGTGTTGGAGCGTTTGAAGCTCTCCTAGCCGAAGAGCTAGACGTTGAAGTCGACCAAATTCTTTCGTGGGATTTGGGTTTGATGGACCTCCAGCCCTCAACGCTGGGTGGGCTTGACGATGCGTTTGTCTTTGCACCTCGTCTAGACAATCAAGCGAGCTGCCATGCGGGTCTTTCTGCTTTGTTGAAAGCAGGTCCTGCAAAAGCGACAGCACTTGTTGCACTTTACGATCATGAAGAAGTCGGCTCTGGCTCAACGAGCGGTGCATCTGGCTCCTTCGTTGAAGACATCATGACTCGGATTACCGAGGTCGAGGGTCCTGGGGCGGTTCAAGGCGGCATGCAAAGAGCGGTCGCATCGAGTTTTCAGGTGTCAGCGGATATGGCGCATGCCATCCACCCCAATTATTCTGATAAGCACGAGCCACGTCACCTACCGAAGATAAACGAAGGGCCGGTCATCAAGATTAATGCGCAGCAGCGGTATGCAACCGATTCGGTTGGTGAAGCGATCTTTGAAGCGCTCTGCCAACGTTCCGAGGTTCCGTATCAGAAGTTTGTTACCCGCACTGATTTGGCCTGTGGTTCTACCATTGGACCGTTGTCGGCATCGCGCCTGGGCGTTCCGACTGTTGACGTCGGAAACCCGATGTTATCGATGCATTCGATTCGCGAACAGTGTGGTTCGAGGGATGTTGCAAAGATGATTGAAGTCCTGG
>JAYYQC010000384.1:0-15449 GCA_036128675.1 Myxococcota bacterium
TCGTTGTTCCACGGGTACGACTGCACCTTCTACAGGCTTTGATTCACTCATTATCTTCCCCAGTAAGAGTACCTTTAGATGGTAGCCCGAGACCCCCATAAAAGACAAACGCCGCGGCACTCTGAGATAGAGGGCCGCGGCGTTTCGAGCCGGACGAGTGAAGCGCCAGAATTATCGGACGTTCTGAATCATGCTCTTAGCAGTGTCATGCTTGGTCTTCATGACGTTTGAGAGCGCGCTAAACTTACGGTTTTCGTTTTGCATGTTCTGCTGCAGCTGGAGATATTGCAGGTTGAACTGTTGACTCATCTCTTGCATCTCGCGGGTTGCTTGCAGAAGTGTTGCACCGGTGTCTCCACTCGATGCGAGATTTTCGATTGCGTCTCCGCCGCTTGCACCAACTGGTGCACCACCTGAGGCACTTGCAGAGCCCGTTGCTACGAGACCGCTTGCATTAGGTGCGGTTGCACCGCTTTGACTTGAGCGAACTGTTCCAAGACCACTTACAGCGGCTGAGAGTACAGCGCCGCCTGGAATAAACGGAGCGGCCGCATGACTTGCCGCTGCGACGGTATCGGCAGTGCGGTTGATGCCCGCGCTCAATGTATCGCCGAAGCTAGTCTTGGGGGTTTGACGTTGTCGGGTAACGTCGATGTTGACCTTAAGGCCTGCGTTATTTGGACCGTGGATTGTAGACATTTTCTTCTCCTTCGTCTGGCTCTTGGGCATTGCCCTCTGAAGCACTTATGTCGCTCGACCCGATTACGGTTGAAAAAATGTGCGACTTTATGCGGTGCGTCTAACTTTTTTAGTCCGTACGATCAGCCTGTGGCTTTTAGATCGCCTTGGAGATCAAGCAAGTAGTTGAGCAAATCAGCGGTTTTTTCCACTGCTCCCTGTGCTTTACCCAGCGCATGTTTTTGCGCTGGCGTTGGCGCCCCAGCGGCTTTTGACTCCAGGGTGTCCAGCAGGGTATTGAAATTACTGCTGATTTCCTCTGGGTTACCCTCGTCTAGGAGCGCTTCGATGCGCAAGAAGCCCATTGATTCCTGCACTTGGGCCTCAGAAGCGGGTGGCTTAAAACCCGTCTTAGACTCTTTGACGCGTGGTGGGCCCTGAAGATCGCCTACCTTGAATGATGGAAGTTTATCAGACTCGCTCATGATGTTTCCCTCTCTCTCCACTAAGAGGGTACCCGTCAGCGGTCTATGGGCGCAAGCGTTAGGAAAGACTCAGGTCGAATCGGTCTTCGGTAGATATCCCTCGCCCCGCGATCCAGGCGGAGGCAGGGCACCGTTTGCGACCGGCCGGATGAACTTCGAGAAGCTCAATAAGTCCATCTGACCATTGCACTTGTACGCGCCCATCGGCGGTACTCACGACCTCTCCAAGCTTGTGGGTAACTTCCCCGGGGATGAAGTTTAGGTCGAAGATTTTCACGCGTTGACCGCCCAGTAGCATAAATGTTCCTGGCCAAGGGTCGTAAGCTCTCACCTTTCGGTCAACCTGAAGACCGGGGTCATTTGGGCTGATGAATCCATCGGCCTTGGCGATCAGAGGCGCATGTGTCACGCCTTCCGATGGTTGGGGGACCGCGCTTAACCTGCCCTGCGCGAGGTCGTTGAGGTTTTCGCTCAAGAGTTTTGCCCCGAGGCGAGAGAGGGATTCCGAAAGTTCTGGAGTACGCGAGGAGGATGTAAGTGGTAGCTCAGCTTGTGCGAGCACCGCACCAGTATCGAGCCCTTCGTCCATTTGCATAAGTGCTACCCCGGTTGTTTCATCACCTTGAAGGATCGCCTGATGAATGGGTGAAGCACCACGGTGTCGCGGAAGAAGTGACGCGTGAACGTTTATGCATCCGAACTTTGGGTATTCGAGGAGCTCCTTGGGCAGGATCTTCCCATAGGCGACGACGACAATGAGGTCGGGTTTCCATGCGAAGATGGGATCGAGTCGGCCCTCTTTTCGTAGACCCGGCGGTTGATAGACTTCGATTCCTAGCTCTAGGGCGCGTGCCTTCACCGGTGGAGGAGTCAATTTACGGCCACGGCCAGCAGGCTTGTCTGGTTGAGAAACAACGCCCACGAGCTGCGCATTTGGATGTTCAGAGATGGCATCAAGACAGGGAACTGCAAATTCTGGAGAACCCATGAAGACGATATTTAGCATGTAGATAACTCGATTGGGGTGAGGACTCAGATAAGATTTGCGGCGGCAAAGACCCCGTCATCGGTCTCTTGCTTGATCTTCGTCATTTTTCGTTTTGCGACATCTCGCTTCAGACGCGAAAGGTGCTCGACAAAGACTTTGCCGTTTAGATGGTCCATCTCGTGTTGCAATGCCACGGCATAGAGGCCGTTGCAGTCAATCTCGAAGGTCTCGCCATTTCGATCTTGCGCCTTGATGAGAATACGTTCAAAGCGTTTCACCTTTTCGGTGAAGCCTGGCACCGATAGGCACCCCTCAGTCCAGACAATACTGCCTTCACCTTTGACGATTTCAGGATTTATGAATTCGCGGGGCTGGTCGAAATTCCAAGCTTTCAGTTCTGCAGCTATCTCTGGATTTGCTTCCGCGTCCTTATGAGGGTCGAGGTCAATCACGAGTACGCGTTTGGCGACGGCGATTTGCGTTGCAGCTAGGCCGACGCCGCTGGCCTCATACATCGTATCGAACATGTCAGAGACGAGTGACTTGAGATCGTCGTCGAAGGTCTCGACGGGTTTACCGACTTCAGAGAGCGCGGGGTCGGGCCAAATACGGATTTTACGAACAGCCATCGTACTACCTCGTGAATACTTAGTTTCTGTGGTGGGTATGCCTAAGACGTTCGACAACGTCAACGGGCGCTTAGCTCATCATCTGAGCGTGCGGACCACCGACAGCCTTAGCATAACGCTCTCGGAGTCGATTGTCTCGTAGAACCTCATAAGCATCATCGAGAACCCGGCGAATTTCACTCAGAGCCTCCCGGTAACTCTGACTTAGACTCGGACTGAAGTTGTCGGCCGAAAATTCGGAGAGTGCTCGGCGATAGGCACGCTCGACTTCGTATTCGGTGGCGTTGGAGCGTAAGCCTAGGACCGAAAAGTAATCTTGGTGCCTAACATCGAGCAACCTAGCTTCAATTCGGCGCGCATCGACCCCGTTGGCGAGGTCAAGGTCAAAACCGCGATGGTCGCGCATCAGAGTCTGAATATGGCCCGTCAACGATAAGATAGCTGCAACCTGGTAGACGCGGTTAGGTCCCAACCCGGTTGAGAAAATAATATCCTCGAGTGACCTTGAACTATCGAAAAGTCTCATGACCGATCGTTCCCGGCTATCAAGTTCAACGGTATCGATCGATATAGTGCTCTCGTCGGATGATGGGCCAAGTAAGGTACCCGGCGGACCCAAAATCGTTGTGAGTCGAGATAGGTCGTATTTTCTGCGTACCGCTTCGGCGACAAGTGCCGGCATTCGCGAACTGAGTCGGATAATTTCGTCTTCACCCAACATCTCGCGTCCAATATCGTAAGACCCCTTTTCCCATTCAAAGAGCGAAGAAAAGACTTCAGTGAGATGTTCGCGCACGCTCGGGAAGGATTCGTTTGAGCGTAAATCACCTGACTCGACCAGCGATGCTGCGAGTAGGCGGGGGTGGTCGATATTATCTAAACGAAGTCGTTGGTAGCGCGCGCGGGTAATTTTGCCAGTTCGCAGAAGATGGCCTTCGTAGCGATCCTCATCCGCATTGGATCGTGCACCGACAAGCTCACCTTTGTCGAGGAACACTTGTTTGTGAATATTACCCTGTGAAAAGTCGATACGCCCACTGAACCCTTCTTTGTGCAGCTCGACGAAAATCTTTGCAATATCGTTTGGCCCGTCGATATCACGACTAAGTCCAACGCGCGGTAAATTGCCTGCATTGACCTCTTCACCTCGAAGCCACGCGAAATCTCTGTCTTGGCCCGATGCGAGGACGCCAGCGCTTCTCGCCGGTGGAAGCTCGTCTTGCGGTCGAAAATAGGATGTAGCAAATTGCTCCAGTCTGTCTTTTTGACGCCGGTACAGACGCTCCTGCTCCAACTGTCGACGCACATTAAGCTCGGTCTGACGTCTAACGTCTTCCTCGACACGTCGTTGCTGAAGACGTCGGTCATATTCGAGTTGCTCTTCAAGCCGCTCTCGGGCGAGAAGCTCGCGCTCTTTGTCGGCGAGACTCTCGCGAAGTGCTTGAACTTCACCCTGCAGCTCGTTGAATCGATTGACCTCATCACTGCGTTCGTTTTCACGTGAAAGCTGTTGTTCGCGGGACTCACGAAGAGCCTCTTCGAACTTGCGCTGCAGCTCGTCGATCACCTGGTCACGTTCTCGTAAACGCTCCTCGAGAGACTTAAGCTCACTACCACGGGCTGCCTGAAGTGATTCGCCCTGATTGAGCTCTTCTTTGAGCCGAGCCACGGTGGCCTCGGTTTCTTGGCGTCTTCGTGCTTCACCTTCAAATTGTGCTTTGAGCGAGTCGAGTTCTACCGACTGTCCGGTGAGCTTAGAGCGTAATTCGGCGGCTTCGCTGCTCAATTCGGTGAGGCTTTGGCGTGTCGATTCAAGCTCGCTGTCTTTGGAGCTAAGGGCATCTTGATGCTGCTGACCCAGACGCTCGAGCGCTTCCTTTTGTTGTTGTCGGAGGCCGGCCAAGGCTTCCTCTTGTTGTTGCCGTAAAGAGCCTGCCTTAGAGGCATTGTCTGACTTCAGGGCTTCGAGTTCTTGGGTAAGCGTTGCTTGCGCACTCTTTGCTGCACCGAGCTCAGTCTCCAACCCTTGGATCCGCTCAAGAAGCCCGTGCTCTCGAAGCTGGGCCGCTTCACGTTCGGCGTCTAATTGAGGGGATGGTACTGCTGGTGCTGCAGCCTGTGGTGCTGGTGCTGCAGCCTGTGGTGCTGGTGCCGCAGCCTCTGGTGCGGGCGTTGCGGCCTCTGGCGCTGGTGCCGCAGCCTCTGGTGCGGGTGTTGCAGCCTCTGGCGCTGGTGCCGCAGCCTCTGGTGCAGGTGTAGCAGCCTCTGGTGCAGGTGTAGCAGCCTCTGGTGCGGGTGTTGCAGCCTCTGGTGTTGGCGGTGCAGCTTCGCCGGCTTCTGCTGCCGCGGCGGCCTCAGCTTCCTCTTTCGCTTTGATTTCGGCCAGCTGCTCTGCGAGTGCTTCCTGATCCGCGAAGATATCGACGACATGCACCTTTTGCCCGGGGGCTGGCTTAGGTCTCTCGACTTCTGCAGCTTCCGGCTGCGCGGCTGGTTCAGGGGCAGTCGTGGCCGCTTCAGCTTGCGGGCTCGCCTCTTCGGCCGGTGCTTCTTGGGGCGCTGGCTCCTCGGCTGCCGGCTCTTCTGTGGCCGCGTCGGCTTCCTGGGCTTCTAAGCTATCGAGGAGCTCGTCGCTGGCTGTATCGAGCGCGGTATTTTCTTGTGGCGCTTCTGGTTCTTCTGCAACTTCTGGCTCAGGCTCTGGTGCTGCTTCGGGAGCGGCTTGTGGCATATCGGGCAACGGGGCATTCGGGTCACCAGCACCGATATTCTTTTTAATCGCGCCCAGAATCTCCGGCGCTTTGAGAGGCATTTTGAAGAATCCATTGCCTCCGCGCTCTTTGGCAGCCTTCTCGTTCTTGATGGTTTCTTTACCAGTCCCGGCGAAGAAGATTGGGACCGTATCGTCGAACATTTGAATGATCTGGAGACAATCCAGCGCCCCCATAGCTTTCAAGCTCAACAGACAAAACTTACCCTCGATTTTCTCGAAGAGCTCAATCGCGTCATCCGAATTGTCGGTCATGTACGCGGTGTAACCAGCCTTCTGAATGGCTTCCTGAATCTCTCCTAGGGAGTTGTCGGGATCATTGAGAAGAAGGACGTTTTTTGCCATGTCGCTTTCCGGCTCGTACTCAGAGCATGTTCATCGGGTCGATATCCACGACCACTTTGACTCCACCATACCCGAAGGTTTTCATCCCGCCCAAAATTTGGCGTAAATCCTTTCGGGTGGGGGCTTTGACCAGGATTTGCATCCGGAAAATCGATTTAAGCCGGGTAATCGGCGCAGGTGCTGGTCCGAGGACAAGGCTTGGGTAGGTAGGTTCAGTGGTTTTGAGGGCTTTGGCCATCGCTGCACTGGCTTTCAGAGCGTTGGACTCTGATTCGGATTCAATTCGAATAAGGGCGAGGAAGCCGAAAGGCGGATAATGAAGGTCTTCACGGTTTGGTAGTTCTTCGTCGAAGAAGCTGTCGAAGTCGTACGTAAGTGCTGCTTGAATAGCACTGTGGTTTGGCTCTAGGGCTTGAATGAGGACGCGTCCTGGTTCCTCGCGGCGTCCGGCGCGTCCCGCGACTTGACTGATCAATTGAAAGGTACGCTCCGCCGCGCGGAAGTCGGGAAAATTGAGACTCGAATCGGCCGAGATGATTCCGACGAAAGTAACGTTTGGGAAGTCGTGACCCTTAGCGACCATCTGAGTGCCAATAAGAATATCTATCTCGTGATGACGGACGCGCTCTAATAGGTCCTCGAGTTGTTTGCGTGAGCGAACGATATCCCGGTCCAGTCGAGCGATCCTGGCGTCGGGTAGGAGTCCCCGTAGCTCGTCTTCTAAGCGCTCGGTTCCGACACCGAATGGTTCGAGGTTATGGCCTTCACAGTTTGGGCATGTCTCAGGCATGGGGACGTGAATGCCACAATAATGACAGTTCAGAGCGTGACGACGTTGATAGAATGTCAGCGATACATCGCAGTCGTCACAGCGAAAGCTATGTCCGCAGTCCCGACACGCGACAAAAGGGGAGAAGCCACGTCGGTTTAGAAATAGAATCGATTGTTTCTTTTGATGAAGTGTCTCAGTCAACCCGTCGACCATCGCTTGAGAGAGGACGCCTGAACCAACCTTGTCTGCGCTGACCATGTCGATGACGGTAGCCTCTGGCATCGGGCGGTTACCGATCCGTTCTGGTAATGTGAGCAGCTCATACCGACCGCTCTTTGCATTTTGAAACGATTCAAATGACGGTGTTGCTGAGCCTAGGACTACCAAGGCTCCTTCTTCGCGTGCACGGAGGATCGCTAAGTCACGGGCATGGTAACGGGGTTGTTCATCTTGCTTAAATGACGATTCGTGCTCTTCATCGATGATGATAACGCCTACCTCGTGCATCGGCAGCCAGAGTGCACTTCTCGCTCCAACCCCGATGCGCGCACCGCCATTAGAGACCCTCTCCCATTCATCTCGACGCTCAGCTGGGCTAAGCCCCGAGTGAAACGTCGCCACCTGATCACCGAATCGACCGCGAAACTGTCCGCTGAGTTGAGGCGTGAGCGCAATCTCGGGAACGAGAACTAACGCACTTTTTCCTACTTTGAGACATCGATCAATTAAGCGTAGGTAGATCTCTGTCTTGCCCGACCCTGTGACTCCGTGCAGTAGATAGGGCTTAAAGGTCTGACTGCCGAGTGCTTTTGAGAGTGTGGCGAAAGCCGCGTCCTGATGTGGCGTTAGTGTAGGAATGTCGGTTTCGATAGCGAAGTCGACGCTCTTGGTTTGCGCCTCTTGACGGGTGGCAACGAGTGAGCGTGATTCTAAGGTTTTGAGTCGACTTCGATTACCAAACTCAAGGGACTCGACTGCCTTGGTGGTCAACCACGTATCTGGGGGTAGTGATAGCCAAAGATTGTAGAGCCTCTCTTCTTTGAGCTGTCCCTTGGCTGGTGCCTCGAAATGACCTTGACGCTGCCAGGTTGCCACCATTCTGGCCGATGTTTTGGTTGCGGTATGATGTACGAGAACACCCTGCTTAACCAGTCGCTCTAATCGAGCCCGAGCCGAGCTGGTTGAGAGCCGGCAACGAGCGCCCAAGGTTTTAGCGGTGAGGGGGCGCGGTGAATCTCGAAGAGCAGCAATCAACTTCGACTGTTCGGCATTGAGATTCACTGTGTTGGTCGTCGCACTCTCGTTGACTCCGTAGCGTCTGCTTCCTTCCTTCACAATGGCTGGGAGAATTAGCTTTACGAAGTCGCCTAGGGGCACCCCATAGTAGTCCGTACCAAACTTGATGACTTTGAGGATAGCCTCAGGAATGGGCGGATGTTCTATCAGTGGCTCGATAATATCTTTGATTTGCGCTGCATCTAAGTCCTGAGCTGGTTTGTTCAGGCACTCCATCACGACGCCGACGACGCGCCGCTGACCGAGCGGTACTCTAACCAAGCTACCCGGTCGAAGCGTCGTGTGTGATGAATCTGGGACGGAATAGTCGAGAGGGCCGAGCGGTTCACCAACCCCGACCCTCACGTACGATGAGCTCATGTGCCGGTATCAGAGGTTGAGGGTTCGTCCATCGACCGCGAGAGCTGCCTCTTTCACAGCCTCGGCCATTGTTGGGTGTGCATGACAGCAGCGCGCAAGATCTTCGCTGCTCGCACCAAACTCCATGGCTACACCAACTTCGGCGATAAGATCACCGACATGGCTTCCGATCATATGCACGCCCAGGATGCGGTCGGTCTCGGCATGCGCTAAGAACTTAACCTTACCTTCCATCTTACCGATGGCGCGTGCGCGTCCGTTGGCAGCAAAAGGAAAGCTTCCCTTCTTGTAGGGAATATTCGCCTCTTTGAGTTCCTCTTCGGTCTTCCCTACCGATGCGATTTCGGGCTCGGTATAGACCACACCGGGAATAGTATCGTAGTTGATGTGCCCATAACCGGTGGCGAGCATCTCGACACACGCGACTGCTTCTTCTTCAGCCTTATGCGCGAGCATCGGTCCCGGAATAACATCACCGATCGCGTAGATGCCCTCGACATTGGTCTTAAAGTGGTCGTCAACCAAAATACGGCCTCGACGGTCCATGTTCAGACCAACGGTCTCGGCACCGAGTCCTTCGGTATTTGGTGAGCGGCCAACAGCGAGGAGAACCCGGTCGCAGCGGATAGGCTCTTTGCCTTCGCACTCTACGATACAGGTATCACCGTCGCGCTTTGCTGAAGTGACCTTTGTACCCAACTCAAAGTCCAGCCCCTGTTTCTTGAAGATCTTGAGAGCGTCTTTAGCGACCTCGGAGTCCATGCCGGGAAGAATACGGTCAAGATATTCAAGCACGGTGACATTCGCCCCCAATCTTTTCCATACCGAGCCGAGCTCGAGTCCAATAACACCTGCGCCGATGACGATGAGGTGTTCCGGTACCTCGGGGTAGTTGAGTGCTTCGGTGCTGGTCCCGATGCGATCTCCATCGAGCTCGACACCTGGGAGTGGTGCAACTGAGCTTCCGGTCGCAATGAGGATATGCTTGGTCGAAAGAGTCGTTTGCTCGCCGGCATTCGTCGTTACGATGACTTGACCCGGACCAGAGATACTTCCGCGCCCTTGGTAGTGGCTGACCTTATTTTTTTTGAAAAGGCCTGCGATTCCGCGGGTGAGAGTGGCCACCGTCTGGTCTTTGTGACGCAGCATGGCCGGTAAGTCGAGGCTCACCTCACCGGTGACGACGCCGAATTTACTCAGTGAGTTTTTCGCGCTGTAAAATTTCTCAGAAGCTTCAAGAAGCGCCTTACTCGGGATGCATCCAACCCGAAGACAGGTCCCGCCAAGTGCAGGTTCGAGTTCAACACAGGCGACTTTCATGCCGAGCTGGCTGGCGCGGATCGCACCGATGTAGCCACCAGGGCCAGCACCGATGACGACGAGGTCAAATTGATGGTCGGTCATGTTAGATCTCCAGAAGCATACGAGCGGGGTTCTCGATGCAGTCTTTAATGCGTGCGAGGAAGGTCACGGCTCCCTTGCCGTCGACAATTCGATGGTCATACGTCAGTGCAATATACATCATTGGGCGAATGACGACCTCTCCGTTCTCAGCGACTGGACGTTCCTTGATGCCATGAAGGCCCAGGATACCGCTCTGAGGTGGATTGATAATCGGCGTCGATAAGAGTGAGCCGTAGACGCCGCCATTGGAGATTGTGAACGTACCGCCTTGAAGTTCTGAGAGCTGAAGTTGGTTCTTTTGGGCACGCGCTCCGAAGTCTTTGATGGTGAGCTCAATGTCTGCGAACGATAGACGCTCCGCGTTGCGAATAACCGGCACGACGAGTCCCTTACCACCGCCAACTGCTACGCCGATGTCTGCGTAGTGACGGTAAACTATAGCGTTGTCTCGAATCTCAGCATTAATTTGGGGAACCAGCTTGAGTGCGTCAACCGTGGCTTTGATGAAGAAAGACATAAAGCCAAGCTTGGTCTCGTACTTCTTCACAAACTTGTCTTGGTGTGTTTTCCGCAGTCCCATCACCGCACTCATATCGACCTCGTTGAAGGTCGTGAGGAGTGCCGCTGTCTGCTGAGCTTCGACCAAACGACTCGCGATTTTTTTCCGCATCGGCGACATCGGAACAATCTCTTCTTCACGCGCGCCACCCGGTGTCGCTGGCTTTGGAGCCGCCGGTGCTGGTGCAGCTTTTGCTGCTGGTGCTGGTGCCGGTGCTTGGGCCGCCGGTGCTGGTGAACCTTCATGGCGAAGAACATCTTCTTTGAGTAGCCGTCCACCGGGGCCAGTTGCCTGGACATCCGATGCACTTAACCCGCGCTGAGCAAGCTCTCGTTGGGCCGCAGGCATGACAGTGGTGGCCTGTGCTGCAGGCGCGGTGGGTGCTGCCGGTGCCGGTGCCGGTGCGGCTGCAGGCGCGCTGGTTGTCGCGATCGCACCTTCTTCCATAGTCCCGATAACATCGCCGACCGAAGCGTCGGCTCCGGCCTCGACGGTGATACTGGTCAGGGTACCGGTAACAGGCGCTGGAACCTCAAGCGTGACCTTGTCGGTTTCAATCAGGACGATGATATCGTCCGCTTTGACTTGGTCACCGACCTTTTTGGTCCATTCGCTGACCTGTACCTCGGTAATGGATTCTCCCGCCGGCGGTACTTTGATTTCTACAGGCATGGTGTCTTTGCTCCTATGTCACTGTCGGACGTTGTGTCGTGAGGGTGGTGACCTGGTTAATTTAAATTGACGGTTCTTCGAGTTCCAGAGCTCGACTCAGTAGCCGCGCTTGTTCAAGACGGTGGCTGCTGGCGGAGCCGGTCGCTGGGCTTGCTGCTTCTGGACGTGAGATCCCACCGAACGGATATCGTCCGAAGATTTTTTCACCCAGCTTGATGCGTAGGAAACGCCAAGCACCCATGTTCTCTGGGTCGTCTTGAACGTAAAAGACTGGGGTTCCATCGGCGTAAACCGAGAGAGTCTTCTCTAGTCCAGCTGTATCGAGGGGGTAGAGCTGCTCGAGACGAATCACCGCGATATCATCACGGCCGGACTTCTCACGCAGCTCGATGAGTTCGTAATAGATCTTCCCGCTACAGATGAGTACGCGTTTGGTGTTCGAAGCGTTATTCACTGGACGTTCATCATCGATAATATTTTGGAAGCGTCCATTAGCCAGCTCGTCCAGGGTAGACGTTGCACCTGGATGCCGAAGGAGACTCTTTGGACTCATCACGACCAGGGGCTTTCGCCACGGACGAAGATGCTGACGTCGCATCATGTGAAAGCACTGTGCTGGTGTACTCGGATAGACAATCTGAACATTGTCTTCAGCAGCCAGCGCTAAGAAACGCTCCAATCGCGCACTCGAGTGCTCGGGGCCCATTCCTTCGAATGCGTGAGGAAGAAGCATGACCAGTCCGCATAGACGCTGCCACTTGTCTTCGCCGGAGCTGATGAACTGATCCATAATGACCTGAGCCACGTTGAAGAAGTCACCGAATTGAGCTTCCCAGATAACCATGGAGTCCGGCATATCGAGCGAATAACCGTACTCGAAGCCGAGTACAGCAGTCTCGCAGAGTGGACTGTTATGCACCTCGAAATAGCCTTGTTCAGGAGATAGATGCTGAAGCGGCGTATGTGTTTTGCCGGTCTCGCAATCGTGCAAAACGGAGTGGCGATGGCTGAAAGTTCCACGTTCGCTGTCTTGCCCCGTTATGCGAATTCGAGTGCCGCCTTTGAGAAGACTTGCAAAGGCAAGTGCCTCCGCTGCACCCCAGTCGAGTTTCTTATTGCCTTGTGCCATTTCGCGACGGGCATCTAACCAACGGACAATCTTAGGGTGTGGCGTAAAACCAGCCGGCATTTGAGTCTGAGCAAGCAAGAGGTCTTTGAGCTGCTCTAGCGGGAGCCCTGTGTTTACCTCGTACTCACCCTTATAAGGGCCGCCGGTGTAGCCGTGCCAAATGCCACCCATCGCATCTGCTTTGAGCTTACCCTCGGACTGTTTGGCAGCTTGAAGCTCGGCTTCGAGATGCTGACGTCGCTCTTCTTCGATGCGGTCGGCCTCCTCTTGGGTTACACCGCCTGGTTTCAAGAGGTTTTGCAGGTAGCCCTCGCGAACTTTTGGACGTTTCTTAATCGCCCGATACATCATCGGCTGCGTAAATGCTGGCTCATCTGTCTCATTGTGACCGCGTCGTCGATAGCTATACATATCGATGATGACGTCTTTATCGAAGGTACGCCGGAACTCCATGGCAAGCCTTACAACCTGTGCGACTGCTTCCGGGTGTTCGCCGTTGACGTGAAAAATTGGAATTTGCAGCATCTTGCCAACATCGGTGGCATAGGTGCATGAGCGTCCTTGTGCCGCGGTCGTCGTAAATCCGATTTGATTGTTGATGATGACATGAAGCGTCCCGCCGGTTCGATAACCGTCGAGTTCACTGAGGTTAAGCGTCTCTTGCACGACGCCCTCGCCGGCAAATGCAGAGTCCCCGTGAATTTGAATACAGAGCATCCGACGACGATCGAAATCTCGTCTGCGGTCCTGTTTAGCCCGAGTCCTGCCCATGGCCACGGGGTTTACAAATTCCAAGTGACTTGGGTTAAAGCAGAGCGATAGGTGCATCGAGTGGCCGTTTTGACTGACCAGGTCTGAGCTGTAGCCCAGGTGATACTTAACGTCGCCGCGTCCTAAGAGGGCGAGTGGATCTTTGTCTGCGAACTCGGTGAAGATCTGCCGTGGGTTCTTACCCATGATATTGGCCAGTACATTGAGACGGCCCCGGTGTGCCATCGCGATGACAATCTCTTCCATGCCGTCGTCACTTGCGATTTCCAGTGCTTGGGTCAGGAGGGGGATGATGCTTTCGGATCCCTCAAGAGAGAAGCTCTTCGAGCCCATGAATTTCTTCTGAATAAACTCTTCGAAGAGGACCGCGTCGGTTAGCTTGGTAAGCGTCTTGAGTTGCTGGGAGTGGGTGAGGACAATTTTGTTCTCTGTGATCTCCATGCGCTCTTCGAGCCACTGCTTCATCACAAGGTCGTCGATGTGCATATATTGGACACCGATATTTTCGCAGTAGGTTCGCCGAAGCCTCGCGACAATTTGTCTCAGCGTCAACGTTTCCATCGCGTGGACGCAGTCGCCTGGGAATGTGCGGTCTAGATCCTCGTCGGTAAATCCATAAAAGGCTGGAAAGAGCTCGGGTTGCGGGGGCCGCGGAATACCGAGTGGGTCAAGCTTTGCGATCAAGTGTCCGCGTACACGGTACGAGCGTACCAATCGGATGAGCCGCTCCTGCAGAGAGGCGGCCAGAACATCGCTCTCGGCCGGACGGGCGCTGGGCGCATCGGAGCGCATTGCACCGTTGCTGTAACCATTGGCAAGTCCATTTGTATGAGAGGCATCGGTTGATTGACCGTTGCTTGGCGGATTGAAAATACTCGACGGCGCAGCGGCGGGCTCAAGGGCAGGGTTCGACGTAAACGGGTCGTCGGGCATCGCTTGAAACGTAGCCTGCCATTCCGCACTCACGGAGCCTGGGTCGCGAAGGTAGCTCGCGTAAAGCTCCTCGACGTAGGCGAGGTTTGAAATGTTCATCAACGGGTCATTGGACATCGGTGACTCCGAACCTAGCGAAGGCTACGCTCCGCTTGAGGGAGGACAGGATACGCTCTCGTTGAACGAGCTTAGCTTCGTTCTGAGCGCCAAGAAAGAATTGAGAAAATAAATTTAGGATTTCTCGCCGAGAAGACATGGGTTCTATGAAGTCTATGGGGTTCGGGTCTCAGATGGCTGGTGAAATTGAACATCCAGCACTTCAAAACGTTCAGTCACAGCGCTTGATGCGTCGAATTCGAGATAGTGGGGTACCCATTTCGGTGCCGGGGAATTCGGGTAATCCAAGAGCCTCATCATTGGTTTGTTGGCGGTGGGTTGTTCTGGGGCAGGCGTCCATCGCACGATTTGGAAGTCGCCTCGTGCAACGAGGAGCTGAGCCCCAGGGTTTTCGCCTATCTTTGAGCTGATTGCATAACAAATGGTCTCTCGACATCGCTCGAGGTCACTTTGGGGGTCTTTAAGTCCTAAGACTTCGGCGATGACGTTCCAACGAGCTTCCACTGCGTCGGCATCTTCAGCGTCGAGAACAAGGAGTAGAAAACCGGACCAGAGCGCTGGACTGCCCGGGAAAGTCTTGAAGTCTCCAGAGATCTCAAGCTTTTCCCCAGTGAATTCGAGCTTGGCCTGACCACTTTGTTCGTTGGTAAAGCGCTCGCCTTCGATGAGCTCGAGCTTTCCTTGCTTTGAGACCTTTACGCTGTAGATGGCTTTGGGGTCCTGTTCCGATCGTATCGAAAACTCAATAGCCTCAAAGCGGGTATTAAGACCTCGTTCACCTAGGACTCTGCCGATGAAGGTAGACGGCAGTACGTAACCCATTGCGATGGAAGTAGTCGTAAGCAGCACCACCGCGAGGGCAGCTTTGTAGATGAGACGCGTCATGAGGGCGCGATTTAGCAAAGAAGATACTTCCTCATCAACTAGCAAACTTGCATTATCCTACCGAGAGTCGCGAATGTTAGTGCGAACGTTCTTGAAGGGAAGAGGATAGGGATGCTGTTTCGATGGTTGAAGGTGTTCATAGCGGTGAGTTTACTGTGCATCCTATTGCCGGGGCACTCTCTGGCGGCGCGCGGCTATGATCCCGCGCTTGAGTGGCAGACACTCGAGAGTCCCCGCTTTGCGGTTCACTTTTCCGAGGGGCAACAAAATTTAGCTCTCCGGGTGTCGCGGATCTCTGAGCAGGTGATCGACACCATTGCGGAGCTCTTCGATTACATGCCTCAAGGTACGATTCATATTGTGCTTTCGGACAGTTATGACGGGGCCAATGGCTCGGCGACCGTGATGCCGCGCAACTTGATTCGGCTCTTCCTCGCCGCACCAGTGGAAACCACGGGACTCGCCTCTTACGATGAATGGCTTCGGATTCTCCTGATCCATGAACTTGCCCACATCTGTCATATTGACCAGCATCACGGCCTCAACAGTTTCCTCCGCTTTTTTGTAGGCAAATACGTCTCAATGAACGCTTATGCACCCCAATGGATGACCGAAGGCGTTGCCACCTATGTCGAGACGATCATGACATCCACCGG
>JAYYQC010000385.1:0-3097 GCA_036128675.1 Myxococcota bacterium
ACTGAAGCCCACGGTGCCCAGAATCACATGTCCATAACTGACACCGATCCCATAACGTAGAGGCTCTCTTGCCTCACCGTCTTCCCGAAATTCGGGCACCGGGAAGGAGCGGTTGGTTTGATTGTAATCAGCAATAGTGCTGGCTATCTGCTGAATGCATTTCAAGACATCGTTTTGAAACTCACCCTCGCGGTCAAAGATCGCAAGGAGCCCATCCCCCAGGTACTTATCGATGAAGCCGTGATTCTCAGTTACCGTAGGCCCTACTCTGCGAATAAAGCTGGTAAGTAGCTGAAATGCCTCTTCCCCCTTCATCGATTCAGCCAGGGTAGTAAAACCTCGAATATCCAAAAACATAATCGCGCACTCGACCTCTTTACCGAAGCCTTCCTTCACCGCGTGCATGCCAGTCGGATAGAGACGGTTGACAACCTGCGTTGGCAGCATCCGATTGACAGTCCGCTTCTGCGAGATAACATCCATCGCCTGACGCACTACCCCTTTGATCTCATCTGCGTTCCAAGGCTTAACGAGATAGCGGTAGATAAGTCCCGCATTGATACAGTCAATGAGGTCCTTTACATCGGTATAACCGGTGAGAATCATCCGGACGTTATCGTCATTTTCGGCCTTCACATCTTTGAGAAGCTCGGTACCCAGCTTTTCGGGCATGCGTTGGTCGGTGAGGATCACGTCAATGCGTTCATTGCGAACAAATTCGACCGCCTCGTCGGGAGAGGTCGTCGAAAATACTTTGTATTCGGCCGATAGGATGCGTTCGAGCGCGAAGAGGTTTTCGGGTTCATCATCGACGATGAGAACATTCCCCAGTAGCTCCTTCGGCTTGGCGGCCTCATCCTCAAGTTTTTTCAGGGCATCGAAATTAAGCTTCAAGGTCATGCTGCGCTCCTGGCTCTTCTGGATGGGCTTGTTTCAGGGGAATCGAGACAGTGAACTCAGCACCGCGCTCTGCATTTCGTACCCGAATGTCGCCATGGTGGTCGGTCACAATATTGTAGCAAATCGCTAATCCCATCCCTGTACCTTCACCCACCGGCTTTGTGGTGACGAAGGGGTCGAAGAGGGTCTCCATTACTTTCTCATCAATACCCGGGCCACTATCCGTGATTTGAACATACGCGCGCTCGGCTTCGAGCCAGGTCTTCACGCGAACTTCAGGGTCACCACCCTCACCTTTTCCAGCCGCATAGATTGCGTTGGTCAGGATATTGAGAAAAACCTGAGAAATTTGAGAACCGTGGCACTCAATTTCCGGGATATCGCCCAAGGTCATATTCACCTTAACCTGCTTCGCCTTATTGTGAAGAATGACCAGGGTTTCTTCTAAGAGTTCGTTTAGATTGGCGTGCTTGAAGTCAGCCTCATCGTGTCGCGAAAACGCAAGTAACGACTGAACGATTTTCGTAATGCGTCGCGTCCCCATTTCATGATTCGCGTTGCTTTGGTCCACCACTGAGAAAGGCTCATCGAGGAGTTTCCAGATCCGAGCACCATCACCTTCGTTTGGAATAATCATAGAAAGCTTCGACCGAATATCGTCAACTGCATCCTTTACGCACTGGTGGTTATTCTGCACAAAATTCACCGGGTTATTAATCTCGTGCGCTACGCCCGCAACAAGCTCTCCCAAGCTAGACATTTTTTCAGCTTGGACAAGCCGAGATTGAGCGGCTTGAAGCTCATCACGCGCAGCTTTGTGGTCTTCCATCTCACTCTGAAGCGCAGAGGTACGAGCTTCAACCTTTTTCTCCAGGGTCTTGCCGTACTCGCTCAGCTCCTTATCGCGCTGACTCACTGCATCTGTCATGGCATTGAATGCTTGGCCCAACGTTCTAAACTCGTAGGTGCCACCCGGCTCGATATGGGTGTCCAGCTCGCCTTGACGTACTTTTTCAACACCGGACATCAATTTGTTAAGCGGTCCAGTGAGACGCCCGGAAAATAGGTACCCGAGAAGGGATGCCAAGAGCGCCAGAACGATGGCCGTCATCAATGCTAGACGAATCTCAGAATCGAGTTTTTGAGACATCTCACTGCGTCGAATCTCAATCGCGGAATCCAGAGCTTCTCGACTCATTCCCAACCGAAGAACGCCCCATTTCTTTTCATCGGCAGCCTTGATAACCGCGACCACCTCCATCACGGATTTCCCATCAGCTTGGATATCTTGACGTTTTACTCCTTCCACCGCGAGTGCAATCTGCGCTTCGGGTGACTCGTCCTTCTGATAGGCTTTGCTTGGGTCGCTGTGGACAACGACCATGCCACTCTTCTCGACCACCATGCCGTAAATAAAGTCGGTGTTCTGCTCAACGACCGAGGACACCAAAGTGGTGATGGCGGAAAAGTCGAGTACGACGATTGATTTTTGCACGGAGAGGGCAACCGTCTGAACCACCGATACGCCCTTACTCTCAAGGTCTGCTTCCATTCGGTTCTGATTCGCTTCGATTTGCCGAAGCGAATCCTCATTGTAACTGCGAATGAAATAGGTACTTAAAAGTCCCACCACCAGCGAGATTGCAAAGGCTAATTGCAGTGCAATCTGTGTCCGCAGTCGACGTTGTTTCCAGCTTTTTTCGAGAGCCTCTCTCATCGTTCCTCTCCGGGAGTCGGCGTGCTTAAGAGTGCAACCACCAAGCGAGCAACCCGATTCCTACGAAAGTATAATAGGCCTAGGAGTTCAACTCTAGCTTGCCATCGACAAGTTATCTATCTTCCTCGCCATGCCGCTGTCCCCCGCACGTATTTACTTTCCAAACGGGCTCTTAACTTAAATTGGAATGGTCACCGAGAAGGTCGCACCATGACCGAACTCTGAATCGAGGGTGAGTTTCCAGCCTTGCAGCTCAGCAACCTTCGTTGCAATCGCGAGCCCCAGCCCAACCCCTGGATGCATTCGGGTATGGCCGCCGTCAACCTGTCGAAAACTCTCAAAGATTGTGGTGTGGTGTTCAGGCGCAATCCCAATCCCTGAGTCGGTCACATGCACCATGACCTGCCCGTGCTGGGCATTGTTCTCAACCTTTAGAGAAACGACCGAACCATTCGGCGCAAACTCGACCGCGTTATCGAT
>JAYYQC010000386.1:0-6284 GCA_036128675.1 Myxococcota bacterium
TGAAAAAGATGTGAAGGCGGTCTTTATCAGGACTGATCCCCCCTTTGATGAGTCTTATCTCAACGTCACCTGGTTACTTTCTTTTGCGGAGCGCCGCGGTTTAAAGGTCGTTAATTCTCCCGCCGGCGTGCGTTCGGCCAATGAAAAGCTTTACGCACTCGAGTTTCCCTCACTCTGTCCTGACACGATGGTAACAGCATCCAAGGCGGTTGCACGCCGCTTTCTCGAGAAGCATCAAGGCGTTGCCATTGCGAAACCTCTTGATGGCCATGGCGGATACGGTGTTTTGAAATTGTCCCAAGACGATACAAATGTCTCGGCGATTTTAGACCTTCTAACCTCTGAAGAGAATGAACCCATCATTTTGCAACAGTATTTACCGGCGGCAAGTCAGGGCGATAAGCGTTTGATCTTGATTGATGGAGAGTTGAAGGGTGCGATTACCCGAGTTCCTAAACAAGGTGATCATCGAGGGAATGTTCACGTTGGAGGAAGCGTTGTCCGATGCGAACCGGATGAACGAGACTTCGCCATCGCGGGTGCAATGCGAGAACGGCTTAAAGCGGACGGGCTCTTTTTTGTAGGACTGGATGTCATTGATGGCCTCCTGATCGAAGTGAATGTAACGAGTCCAACGTTGATCAGAGAGATTCAAGCCCTTGGAGGCCCAGACCTTGCAGATGAAGTGTTCTCGTCGCTTTTTTGACAAGTGATCAGACGTTGCTACGGTTTGCCTATGGCAAATTTTCGAGCAACTACCATCGTCCTTTTATTTTTGATTTCCGCAATCGCTTGTAAAGAGAGCCCTTCTCAGGATGAATCCCTGGAGAGTCCTTCGTTACCTGAACCATCCAGTGTTTTCTTGGTCACCATCGATACACTTCGTTCGGACCGCTTAGGCGTCTATGGGAATGATGTCATAAAAACGCCGCACCTTGATCGACTGGCCAATCGAGGGACGGTTTTTTTAGAAGCCTTTGCTCAGTCGAGTACAACAACGCCGTCGCACGCATCACTTTTCTCTGGGCTCTACCCACGTGACCATCATGCTTATTCAAACTTTGAGTCCATTGATGGAAGTCTGCCCAGCATTGCAGCTGACTTTTCTCAAGCTGGTTACGATACCTTTGCGCTCGTGAATATGCGCCACCTCAACCCTGAAATATCGGGCATCGCTTCGCACTTTGAAACTATCGTGCACAGTCAGGGTTATCGGAATGTTTCCGACTCTGTCGATACAGTCGTCGATTGGTTAAAGTCTCGAAGTCACGATGCTCGGCCCGTATTCGTGTGGCTTCATTTAGTCGATGTCCATACTCCTTATAAGCCGCCTGCGCCATTTGACCGGCTCTATTACGAGGGCGATGAACATGCCGATGCTCACGACTCGCTAGATTATGTTTGGCCAAGCTTACCCGATTACCTTTCGGGGCATGCGTCGTTTCAAAAGTGGCTCAAGGATGTAAGAGATGTTGAGTGGGTAGTTGCTCAGTACGATGGCGCAGTGACTTACGTCGACTATCACCTGGGTCGGCTCTTTAAAGAAGTGGAGGGAGTCTTCGGCCCCGAGAACCCACCAGGTTGGATAGTGACTTCCGACCATGGGGAGAATCTTGGAGAACACGGGATGCACTTTGTTCATACTGGGCTCTACGATACCACGATCCAGGTTCCTTTGATTATCGCGCTTCCGGGATATGAACGCCGAGAACCACAAGTTCACGACCTGGTTGAGTTGGTAGATTTACGCGCGACACTCTTAGATTACTTGGGCTATCCCACCGCTGATACAGGGCGCGGTCGATCGCTCTTACCTCTGCTCCGAGACGCCTTTGCCGACGATAAGCCCTTCGTTTTTAGTGAGCACGCGGGCAAAAGTCTGGTTGCTCTCCGTACCAAAGATTGGAAGTACATTGTGCATCAACGTAGCAGCCGGGTTGAGAAGGCTTATCCATTTATCGCGGGGCGTGAAGAGCTATATCAGCTCGATCGCGACCCTCTAGAGCGGGTAAACCTCGCTTCAGCTCATCCGGATATAATTTTTGATTTTCGTAAAAAACTTAAAGCTATCCGTGCATTAGGCGATTATCAGGCAGGTGGCCGGCCGGAAATTCGCGCCAAGGATTTGGAAGAACTACGTGCTCTCGGTTACGTTGAGTAAGCAAAGTTGTGTGAATTGCGAAGTCTAACTAGGTTGCGGGAATAATGGCTGAAGACGATTTTGACAAAGCCTTTGAAGGTCACGACGACGACGAGGACGAGACCGAAGAGGCGGCTGAAGACGCTGAATTCGAATCGGAAGACGACGACGAGGAAGAAGGCGGCGACGTTGACCCGAACGATGAAGATTTTAGCGAAGAGTGGTCCGAGGTTCCTCTACCGAAAAAGGAAGAACCCGACGTAGCTCAACGCAAGATTATGCGAATCCTTGGGCCCGCAATTGTGGTCTTGGTGATCGCCGGTGTCGCGGCAGGCATTTATTTCAGTGGTGTCATCAACATGGTGACCGAAATGCTCAACAGCGAAGAAACCGAAGAAGTCGCCGAAGGCGAAGGTGAAGACGCCGGTGAGGAAGAAAAGAATCCTTTTGCGGAGAAAGAAGAAGAGCCGGAAGAGGAAGTGCCTGCTGAGCCCGAAGAGGTTGACGCTTACGAAGAGACCGTCAAGGTAATGGTCCGGATTAAGAAGCCTGCTGAGCTTTGGGTAAACGGCGTAAAGCAAGGCCGGAAGCGCACGAAAAAAGCCCAGTTGGTTCTTACACCGGGTGAACATACGTTTCGCGCGTTGGCTAAGCGCGGAGGGCTTGAGATGATTCTCGATATTCCTCCCGGACCAACGGTGACCGTTGAGATTGACCTCCAAAAAGGCATCTTGGGCATCAAGGAAGCTAAGGCGAAGGGCAAAAAGGGTAAGCGTGGAAAGAAGGGTAAGCGGCGTCCTCGTTAGTGCCGTTGTCGATTGACCCAAGCCTCGATTTCCCTTTTGACTCCAACCAATCCAGGAAGACCCTCATAGATCCCGACGACGCGTTTATCCTCGAGCAGGACAAACGTTGGATAGAGACTTACGTCGTATCGCGCCGCCATTCGGTCATCGTCGATCCAAACCTCGAAGGGCATGGGATTGTTTTCAAGGAATTTTCGGACCGTTTGGATATCGTCGCGCTCGATGTTCACTGAGAGAACCCGAACGTTATCGTTGTGGTAGTCATGATGAATTGCTTCGATTTGGGGCATCGCGACGAGGCAAGGTTGGCACCATGTCGCCCAAAAATCTATCAGCGTAAGTCCACCGCTTTCCGACCAGCTCTCAAGCGTGACTCTGTCGCCGCGCTCTAAATTCCGAAGATTAAAATCCGGAGCCAAATCCGATGTTTGAAGCGGGCGGATGAGCGACCAATCGCGTTGGACGGTCAACGACGCTCCCGAAACACCCATCACGACGCCGAGTGCAAGTGCCATCGTCGAGAGTCGGCCTCGACTGGCTTGTGCTTGCACCTGGGCCGCTTCAATGTGTGCTGATGACCATACGACAAGGCCGATACCGAGACCGTAGCACCCAATTTTGAGGGCCAATAAGGTCGGGTGGTTGCTCAGCGCATCGACCGGGGTATCGATAGGATTTGGTGTGAGGTTCCCAAGTTCGCTCAATCCTCGGAGCGTACCTGCGAAACAGAGGATGATTCCCCAGAGGCTTGATACCGCAAGCCATCTTGCCTCCAGTGAAAGTTTTGGTTTCTCGGTATCTCGATAGAGATAGTGAAAAATCAAAGCGATGAGGGCGAAGCCCAAAAGCCAGGGAAGTGCATGCCGCAGGAGACCTTGGAGAAAGGTGGGTACGGCGTAGAGATGGCTATCAACAAGGCGTACCGCGAGTCGGCTCATCCATTGTGGTTCGTGAACCCACCAACTGAGAAGTGCCCATACAAGAATCGGTCCGAGCGTTGGGGTCGATGCGATCGTTTCCGCAAGGCGTTGAGGGTTAAAGAAAATGCTTGGATGCCATGGAGATCGAGAGCGTGAAGCGAGTTCTGCGCAGCGAGAATCGGGTAATTTGACGTTCATTTATGGCTAGACTTAGTCGGAAGGCGACGATCTGTAAATCGTTGATCTTGTTTCGATCTGGAGAATCCTGGAGACTAGTGAAGCAGCGCAGATCGATGGGTTGCTCGCCAGAGAGATGGCAGAGTCGAGAAGTACATGGCGCTTGGGGGATTGACGTAGAGTTCATGGAAGCATCGGGGCGAAATGTATCACTCAGAGTAAAGATCACGCTTTTGGTCTCGGGCATCATCGCGCTCGCTCTGGCCGTATTCGTAGCGTCGCTGCACGCTCGTTGGAGCAGCGAGCTCGAGAACGGAGTTATCCGTGAATCTAAAGCGACCTTGGCGTTTATCGTAGAGGCCTACCCAAATTTAAGCTCCCGCGAAAGTCAGCTCGACCTGTTGAAAGTCGGCTCTGAACAGCCGAGCATCGCAGCGATTACGGTACGGGACTCAGATGGCGTTTTGGTTCAGGCTTGGCCGCCCAATGGCCTGCATTTGGCACCGAAGGCCCAGCGTGAGGTGGACCCGAACTATCGCGAAGAACTTGAAGTGCTCGGGCGTATGAAGCTTGGCGACAGCAGTTTAGTGACCGTGACTGTTACTGGGAATGCGCTTTTTACAAGTGACAAGATTGACCAACTCTTAGGAGTACTCTGTTTGTTCTGGCTGCTTTTGGTTGCCGTCGGTGCCGCAACGACCTGGTTTGCGGCGCGCAGCCTCGTGCACCCCTACACAGAGTTGGTAGATAGGCTCGCCAGCATTGTCGAGACGGGTGATTTCACAACTCGAATCGATGTCGAGAGTAACGATGAGGCGGGGCAAATTGCTGCCTATGTTGGCCAAGTACTCGATGGACAACGGGTCATTCTCAAGGCGCTCAAACGTTCTGGCGAGGGTCTCCAAAACGTCATCTCTCAGTTATTCGACGTAGGTGGTGCTGTTTCGAACGGTGCAATTCAAATTCAGGCACTCGTACGCGATACCGGTGGTCAAATCGACAGCATGCTCGGCTCGCTCCGGATGGTCGGAATGAACGTTGATAATCTTCAAGAGAGCGCAAAGCGTGGCTCAACCGAGATTGTCGACATGGCGACGAATAACGATAAGCTGGCCGACACCATGCAGAATATGGCGAATCAGGTGAATGAGTCGGCGCAAGGCATCGACCGGATCGCAGTCCTGGTCCAAGAGACCGCGTCCAACGTCAATGACCTCGAGGGCGAGCTTGCAGGCGCTTCGGGTTCTATGACGGAGTTGATGACTGCTTTTCAGCATGTTGAACAAAACGCTCAGGATACCGTTTTACTCTCTAGCCAAGCGAGCAATTCTGCGACCAATGGTGGAGACGCTCTCAAGGCAACTCTCCATGGCATCGACAAGATCAAGGGCGCGTCGGAGACGGCTTTCGACGTTATCAATGGTCTGAATGATACCACCTCTGAGATCGGCAATATTATCGCGGTCATTAAAGGGGTTGCAGACCAAACGAACCTCTTGGCACTCAACGCCTCGATTATCGCGTCGCAGGCGGGCGAGCACGGGAAAGGTTTTGGCGTTGTTGCGGACGAAATCAAAAATCTGGCTGAAACGACGAGATCGGCAGCCGCTGATATCGTCGGTCTGATTGATAAGATCCAGCAAGAGTCTCTGCATGCGATTGAGGCAATGTCTCGAGGTATGGAAAACGTCGCGCAGGGTATCAAGCTCGGCCGTCAAGCGGATGAAGCCTTCGGTAAAATTCAAGAGTCGACGTCATCGAGTAGTGATATGGTTCAGGCGATTGCGCAGGCAACTCAGAATCAGGCCCGACAAACGAAGATTGTTGCGGGCGCTATCCAGCGTATCGCTCTGAATGTGCGTCAGATGGCTCGTTCAGCGACTGACCAAGCCAGTAATACCCGTGAGATTCGAGATGGCACTCGACGTATGAACGCGCTCACCGAAACCGTTGCGACGGCAGGGGCTGACCAGGCGCAGGGCTCCCAGCTTGTCATCGATGCAATCAACGAAATTACCGAGATGGTTGTGCAGGTATCAGGCGCGCAAGAACGGCAGAAGCAGAATTTGGAAATGATTCACGAAGCAGTTCAACTGATCTTTGATGTGTGCGCTGACCAGGACAATTCAGTGCGTGAATTTGATCAAGCGATTGTTCTCTTACAGGCGCAAGCCGAGGAATTAAACACGGAGCTCTTGAAGTTTAAGATATAAAAAAACGCGGCACTAAGGCCGCGTTTTT
>JAYYQC010000387.1:0-16633 GCA_036128675.1 Myxococcota bacterium
CTCTCACTCCAGAGCATCGCGACTCTAACACGCCGCTATTTTCAGCCTGGCTCAACCGTCGTGGATTTAGGGGCATCTCTCGGGGCCTCAACCCTTGCCCTGGTCGAGGGGATTTCAGGCCGGGCGGGCTGCGTGTTGGCCATCGATAACTCGGAATCGATGGTCGAGCGTCTGCGGCTCAATCTGAGCGGTTATGATGGTTTGGATATCGCAGTTCGTCATTCGGACATCATGGACACCGAGATCAACGATGCGAGCGTCGTCGTTCTGAATTACACATTGCAGTTCATCGACCCGCGGGACCGGCTTGCGCTGATGAAACGGATCCACGATGGTCTGCGACCGGGGGGAATCCTGATTCTTAGCGAAAAGGTGACATTTGACGACGCTGACGAAGAGGACCTTTTAACCGAATGGCATCACGACTTTAAGCGCGACAATGGCTACAGCGACCTAGAAATTGAGCAAAAGCGAGCGGCCATCGAGAATGTTCTCATCCCAGATTCAGTGGCGAGCCACCGGGAGCGTCTCTTGCGCAGCGGTTTCGAGAGAGTAGTCGTGTGGTCTCAAGCGTTCCGCTTCGCTTCGTTGGTCGCGATCCGTTCATGCAACTAAACGCTTACCTTGCCAGTCAGCTTCGGCCACTGGTCGGTGAAGGTTACGAAAAACTCGGTCCAGTCGTGGATGAGGCTTGCCGGAAAGCCGATGCCGACCGTGACCGTCGCTGGCTGCTCTTTGAGGAGTGGCTTGGGCTCAAGACCGAGAGCCATTCACTTGGAGAAGGGCTCTTACGGCTAGGCGCTTCAGACGACTTGCTTCGTCTCAGCAATGGCAGCCTCGAGAACTGGGAAGGGTTCCTGCGAGCTTTTCACCCTTGGCGAAAGGGACCCCTGCAGAGCTTTGGCGTTGATATCGACACCGAGTGGCGGTCGGATTGGAAATGGGACCGCGTTTCACCGTTCTTACCCGACCTAGCCGATAAGCGCGTACTCGATGTCGGAACCGGAAATGGTTACCACCTCTTCAAGCTTCTTGGGGCTGGAGCCCATACCGTTTTGGGTGTCGAACCTTACTGGCTCTTCGTTTTACAGTTTTTGGTGATGCGGCTTGGCTCGGACGTACGGGCTGGCATGATCCCCACGACCCTAGAGGGACTCGGTCCACTTTCACTGAAAGCGGATATCGCACTTTCAATGGGCGTACTTTCGCACCGACAGTCACCTTTTGACCATCTAAAACGCATGCGCGATCAGCTGGTTGTCGGAGGAACTCTGGTCTTGGAAACCCTCGTCATTGAGGGCGATGAAACGACAGTGCTGGTGCCGGAAGGACGGTATGCCCAGATGCGCAATGTGTGGTTTTTGCCGAGTGCGCGTGCTCTCGCGGGTTGGTGTAGAAGGGCGGGTTTTCGCAACGTCGAGATTTGCGATGAGACCGTTACGACCACCGATGAGCAACGTGCAACCGATTGGATGCGTTTTCAGTCACTTTCCGACTACCTAAACCCTGAAAACCCTTCGTTAACGATTGAAGGGCATCCCAGACCTCGTCGGGCGATCCTCAGGGCCAGCCGCGCTTAACCATTTCACGACACACTGTGTCTTGGCACACTTTCTTCCTTCGTGTAGACCCGGCGGCCACCTACGAAGGAGACGTTTATGGAAATCTCACTCACCAATGTTCACCTCGACCTCGGAGCCGGGAAGCGGGGAACCGATATGGGCCCCTCAGCGATTCAACTTGCGGGCCTCGTCCCAAAGATTGAGTCCCTTGGTCACCAGGTTGAAAGTATTCAAAGCTTGGGCGTGCAGCACTTCGATGCACTGGATCCGGTCGACGCGGGGGCCCGCTTTATCAACGAGATCAGCGAAACTTGCCGGCAAATTGCCGCGCGAACTGAGGCCGCTGTCGATGCCGGTCGAGTTCCGCTCGTTATCGGAGGTGACCATTCACAGGCAATCGGTACAATTGCCGGGATGGCGCGTGCTTTGCGCAAACGCGACGAGAAGCTCGGTGTTCTTTGGGTCGACGCTCATACAGATATGAACACACCTGGCAGCAGTCCATCGGGAAATATCCATGGCATGCCGCTGGCTGCGCTACTCGGTAGAGGCCGTGATCAGCTCGTAAGTATCGCAGGGGAAACGCCAGCGCTCGAGCCCGAAAACGTGGTCATCATGGGGGCACGCGATGTTGACGCAACGGAAGTTCCACTCGTCAAAGAGTTGGGCGTTCGGGTCTACACGATGCACGAAATCGACTCTCGTGGTGCGTCGGTCTGTATTAAGGAAGCAATAGAGCATATCCAAAAGAATACAGCGGGGATTCATCTCTCCTTCGACCTCGATGGGGTAGACCCAGCTCATGCACCGGGTGTGGGGACTCCAGTGCCTGGCGGCTTGAGTTTGCGTGAGTCTCATCTGCTCTGCGAGTCGGTGGCAAGCACCGGAAAGCTACTCGGGATGGAGATGGTTGAGCTGAATCCGATTTTAGATAACCAAAATGTCACAGGCGAGCTCGCGGTCTGGTTAATCCTCTCCGCGCTCGGAAAACGGATTCTTGGTGACACTGCTTCACCCCGTTCAGTTAAATAAGTAGACGCCGACGAGTCGGGATCATCCGATCTCGATTCTGAGGCTTAAACTCTTGCGCAAACCCCGTAGATGCAGCACGCTACGAGTATGGGGAGTTCCGCTCGTACCATCGACGTTGTTCAAAACGATACTCCTGACGGAGAGTCGGCGCTCAGTTTTCCCGTTTTAGTACTAAATCGAAACTACCAAGCCATTAACATCATTACCGTCCGTAAAGCCTTGGTCATGATGGTTGCGGGGTCGGTCGAAGCGATGGATGGCGATTACCAGGCCTATAAGATGGTCGATTGGCTCGCTCAGCAGCCTCAAAACGACGACGATATAATCGGGACGCCAAGTCGGAGAGTCCGGGCACCACGACTGGTCATATGCACCACCTTCGGTAAAGTTCTTTCTCTCAAAGTGCGATTTACACGTAACAATGTCTTTCGAAGGGACAATTATGTGTGTCAGTACTGTAAGCGGCGTTTTTTGAGTCACCAGTTGAATCTTGACCATGTGCATCCCCGTTCCCGTGGAGGTGAGCACACCTGGTCAAATGTTGTGACGAGCTGTTTACCTTGTAATACCCGTAAGCGTGACCGAACACCGGAAGAAGCGAGGATGCCGCTGATGAAGGTGCCGAAGAAACCGGCCTGGCCCATGGGAGGTGAGTTTTTAAGGGCACGTCATCGCTATCCGGAGTGGGAGCCCTTTATTCCTCGTATCGGTCTCTCCGGACGTGAATGAACGCGCCTCGCAAGCATATGTCGGTGACGATAGAGTGGTTCGCTATTATCCCGGCGACCGTCAAACACTTCTTTTGACCTGTGAACACGCTGGGAATCGATTGCCGACGGGAATCGGTTCACTCAGTGACGAGGAGCGAAGAGTCGTCGATGACCACTGGGGGTGGGATATCGGCGCTTATGGTTTGTCGATGGTTCTCGCTCAGACCTTATCGGTTCCGCTTGTCTCAGCCGACCTCAGTCGACTTGTCTGCGACTTAAATCGCCCTTTGGATGCACCTGATTTACATCGACAGGATTGCGAAGGTGTGAAGATGAGTTTCAATATAGGACTCGATGACGCGTCGTTAATGGGACGTAGAGAGATTCACCGGGTGTTTCACGCGTTTACCCAGGAGCGGATTCAAGAGGTCAAACCGGGTTATTTGATTTCCATTCATTCGTTTACGCCGGTCTGGAACGACGTGCCACGCGAAGTGGAGGTCGGCATCCTTTTCAATAGGTACGAATCAACCGCGAAACGCCTGAAGACGCAACTTGAGGCTCTTGGGGTATCGGCACATTTAAATGCTCCTTATTCAGGCTTTGAGGATGGCGTTTACTCAATCGAGCGTCATGGACGAGAGGCTAATCTGCCGTATCTTGAGCTAGAAATCCGTCAGGACCTCATCTGTGAGCGGGAAGGTCAAGAGCACTGGGGTGCTCTATTAAGCGGAGTTCTATCGGCGGACCTCTTCATCAGCACCTGAGTTATTGACCCTGGTAGTTGCTGGGGTTAGATGGGCCCAAACCTGCAAGGAGAGTACGATGAAGGTCAAAGATTTGGTCAAGTGGCTCGAAGAGAACACAGGCCCCGAGGATGATATTGCGTTACTCGACCTAAGCGACCCCTCGAAGGAACCGGAGATTTGTCCCTATCTAGATGAATACAATTTGGTCTATGAGGAAGAGGATAAGACCCTTGTGATCACGTATTTCGGACCAGACCCTCAAGAGGACGAGTAGGACTCCGCCCGTGCAATATCAGGCGCGGCTTCATCGATTGAGATATTTTACCTCTCAATGCCTCCTCGCTGCTTTCCTCGTTTGCAGCACCAATCTGCCGTCGAGCTGGACAATCGCGGCTGGAAATATGGCCCCGAGCGAGTCGACAAACGACGAGGGAGCTGAGCCCGAGACCCTTGAGGTGAGAGGCGAGCGGGCACCGCAAGAATTCCTAGGTCCGTCTTTTGAAGAACGTTTCCTTTTTGCAGGTGACTCGCTGGGAAGGCTTCTCGAAGACCGCCCACAGTTTTGGCTTGAGCGAACCGGCTCCAGCGAAATGCAGACTCGGCTCTATGTCGATGGGCTCGGCCCAGAACGCTTGAGCTGGGAGCTGAATGGGCATGCAATGGGAGACCTCGCCGTTTTAGGCTGGCAGGTAAGCGATGTTCCTGTCTCTTGGGTGGGCAGCTTAGAGACGTATCTCGGTGGGTCTGGGCATCTGGGCGCGCGCGTTTTCCGACCATTGATATCCGTCAAAACCAATGCACTCGATGAGATTTTCGATGCCGGTGGACGGGTGGGCTACGGTCAGCCTTCTGAATACGTTGCGGAGGGGAGTGTCGCCGCTCCAGCGTTTGGGCGGGTCATTGCGAGTGGACGACAGCGGCTTGGTGTGCGGACTATCTACGACGACCAGGGGACCTGGTATAGTCCCGAAGATGATAGGGTTGTGCAATTTGATACAGAGCGCAGCGGTCGCCAAAGTATACTCTACGATGGCCAGTGGCTTGTCGGCGAGTCCGATGTCGAGATCGATGCGTTGGCGTTCTATCTTTCCGACCAGCGACGGGGGCCGGCGAGTATTCAGAGTCAGAATATTCGGGTCGATGCCGAACGCGAGGGAGCATTTGCTGCGCTCGGGCTTTCTAGCGGCGACACATCTGGCTGGCAGGCGGGCGTAAATACGTTTTTTGCACGCCGCTCAGTTGTTCGTAGTGACGTGGCCAATAACCCGCTGACTGAACTTAATGAGCGATTCGCCCGTCTGAATAGTTGGGGGAAAATCGACTTTTCTAAAGGCCAGCACGCATTTAGTGTCGAGGGACAAGGGACCTACTTTTCTCGTTCTGAGAATGCGTCAAATTTCTATGGTGAATTTGTCGCACGAGGCGCTTGGTCGTTTGATTGGGGCGATGGTGTCTCGAATTTTTGCGCTGTAGAGTGGCTGGTTGCGGAGCGTCCCAACGAGGGGCTCCTCGAGGCACCGATGGGGGATTGCGGCTTGGGTTTTCGAGGGGATTCATATCAAGGTCAGGTTTCCCTCGGTTACACGCTTCGGCGGCCAACCTGGGTGGAGTGGTTTGGAGATGGTGTGGACCTCTTGGGCAATCCAGATCTTAATCCGGAATGGGGTTTTGGCACTGCCATGGACTTCACATGGTACCCTAGTGCCGCATGGACATGGGTCATAGATGCGAGGGTCCGTGCGGGAGAAGATTGGATTTCCTGGGTCCCAAGCAGCTTTTCTACCCGTAAGGCCGAGAACCTCGGCCAGTTTCGTCAGGCGATTGCCGGCCTCTCGGTTGGCTGGCGCCCTAATTCTGTAGTGCAAATTAAATCGATGGCACGGCTATCGTGGACGCGCGAGAGAGAGCAAGCGGGCACCTGGAAAAGACTTCCGCAGGATGTCCCCCTTCGACTGGTAACGAAATTCCAGTGGTCGCCTCTCGCATCCCTGAGCCTCGATTTCACCGGGGACCTGCTCTCTGAGCGCGTCTTGGACCGACAGAACCTCGTACGTTCAGAACCCCGACTACTTCTTCATGCCGGGGCAATCGTTGAGGCCGGTGCCGGGTTTGTTCTTTCCCTGAGTGCCCGTAATCTCTTGAACCGAATGATGGCAAAGGGAAGCACCACCACCGGTGAGAGCTTAGATATCGCGGAAATGGGGCTTCTCGGTTTTCCGATAAATGGTCGAGAGATTATGCTGATTCTAGCCTTGAAAGGACTGGAAGAGTTGTGATCTGCTGCAACCGAGGGGGTGACGATGAGTGTTCGAGACCGCAGTGCGCATGATTCATTCCTGGAGTATCTCAGTGAGAGGCAGCCTGTCTTTTTTAAGTCACTGGAGATGGCCCAAAAACAAGGTCTTCTTATCGTAGATGAGGATATAGATGCCGTGAGTGCATCGAATCGGTTGCTCTTCACCAATGACGTTTTGCAACAGACCTTGAATCTAATGGTTGCGGACTGGATGGATTATGAGACACGGTCTCTCGAACATTTTCGAGAGATTGTTCGGGGGATTCGAGACGAATGAGTGACCAAGAAGTTGAAATAGCACTCGAGAAAGTTTGGGCGGTTTTTGACAACATCCTGGAGCCTAAGCTTAACTGGAACCTTAAGGATTTAAATCTATTGAAGTCCATCGAAGTAGCCGAAGATGGTGGGCTTGATATCCGAATCAATGTCGTAGAGACCGATCCAGACAAGCTTACGGACTTTCGTCTGCACATCGAAGAGAAGCTCGCCCGCTTTCGATTCAGTCCAATCCGTATCGTCTTGCGACGCATTGATGTCGATATTGAAGGTACCTCTGGGGTGAAGCGCATCGTCCTGGTCGGCTCAGGAAAGGGCGGGGTTGGAAAGTCCACTGTTGCCGTGGGCCTGGCGGACGCGTTAAAGCATGCTGGTCATACGGTAGGAATGATGGATGCAGATATCTATGGTCCCAGTCTACCCATGATGCTCGGAGTTCAAGAGCGGCCTGAGGTATTACCAGATGAGTATCTGATGCCGATTGTCGCCCATGGTATGAAGACGATGTCGATCGGCTATCTGATGAATAAGCATAAGCCGATCGATTGGCGTGGTACGCTCGCCAGTGGAACACTGCTGCAGTTTATCAAGCGAACATTCTGGGGAAAGCTAGATTACCTCGTCGTCGATATGCCTCCAGGGACAGGGGATGTTCAATTGACCCTCGCGCAACGACTCGAGGCTGATGGCGTCGTGGTTGTAAGTACGCCACAAGAGGTGGTCTTAGGAGATGTCCGGCGCTCGGTGGCTATGTTTGAGAAGCATCAAATCCCAGTCGCTGGAATCGTCGAGAACATGACCATGTTCGCCTGCGAGAAGTGTGGCCATCTGAATGAACCTTTTGTTCGCAGTAGCCATGCGTCGGATGAGGATGACCCAATGTCTCGATATAAGACATTGGTTTCTATCCCACTCGACCGTCGGCTAAGCGAGGCCAGTGACCAAGGGATACCGGTGGTCACATTCGATTCCGATTGTGAAGCCAGTAAAGTTTTTAAACGACTGGCTCAGGATGCAGTCGGCGAGATCGATAGATGCCATAATAAGCGCGAGGAGTGGAGGGCAGAACGCGAGGCTGAGCTCGCGGAGACGATGCGGAAGCTAGAGGCTCAAGGGAGACGTACCCGGCGTTTCTAGAGCGACCTATCGCTATTCCGTCTTGGTCGATTCTGCGGCGTTCTTAATGCGCTCTTTGATAAGTGATGAGCGCTTTTTCACCATGTCGAGCATCTGATTCTTAACCTTTTCCTTCTTCAGCTCCTCGGGCGACTTTTCTTCGTCGGATTTCTTCGTCGATTTTAGTCCAGGCATGATGTCTTTGAGTGTCGTAGGCAATTTTTTGGTTGTTTCTGCAACGCCACTCGCCGTGTTTTGAAGGGCTTCTCCAACGACCTTTGCCGGTTCCTCGAGTGCTTCGACCATCTCCGCGGCTTGGTCTGCATCTGGTAGATTTTCGCGGATAGTTTCGACGGCTTTCTGGGTCGCTTTTAGGCGCTCTTTCATGCCGTCGGTCACATCACCGATATCGTCTGCGGCATCGCGTAGCTCATCGTTGGCGCGCTCGAGCGCTTCTGGAAGGGTGGTCTCTTGTGACTGCAAAAAGTAGCCGAGTCCGCCGAGGACGAGCAGCACTAGGGCAGCCAGCTTGACGAGCTTCTTCACGATGCTGAGGATGAGAGCGAATGCCAGAAGGACGAGGGCAAGACCCAGTGCAGGGTTGGTCTGGATTGCGTCTATCATTTGTTCCATCTTTTGCTCCTTGGTCGCGCCGCTCAAAGATTGATGACGGGCTTGCGTCGACTCTCGGGGATGTTTACTCCTTTTCCTATGAATACGCTACGGTTTATCGCCATATTGACGCTGCTCGCCCTCAGTCTGAATGCCTGTACTTCTTCCACGATTCCACGCCGAGACCCAACCGGTGAGGTCTTCCCCAGCATTCTGGTTACGCCTCTCGACGGTGGGACCAAAGCCTTTCCCGAGATTTACAAAGGCGAGCCCGTCTTGGTTCTTGTCGGTTATCAGCAGCGGTCTCAGTTTGATATTGACCGCTGGTTGATCGGTATTACTCAGGTCGACCTGCCGGTGAAGTTCGTCGAGCTGCCAACGATTGCCGGGATGGTGCCGTCGCTGATTGGTGACTTGATCGACTCGGGCATGCGGAGTGGCATTCCGAGCGAGCTCTGGGGCGGGGTGATGACCGTCTATGATGATGCTGAACTCGTTCAGCAGTTCACCGGCACAGAGAATGGCCTTCCATCGCGGGTGATGTTGCTCGACCCCGATGGTAGAGTTTTGTATTTTCATGACCGAGGCTTCTCGCCACTCGAGCTAAAGAAGCTTCAGGTACTCCTCTTAAGCCTCAATGGACGCCCGGGCGACGTTGTTCCACCTCAATAGTATACACGCCTCATTAGGATGACTGTATTTGGGACTGAAGACCCTCAGCCGTGAGTATGTAGCCTTCTCTTTTCCATCGGCGGTTACGCCGCCAGCCGATGACAAAGAGAACCGGGCTTACTAAACCTCCCGCTTTAAGAAGATGCAGCACTTTCGTAAGCGACCAATAAACGATGAATGGCACAACGCCTATTTGCTCGTCGAGCATGGTCTTGAGCTCTGGTAGCAGTTTCGGAACGATCAAAAAGAGGGTCAAGCTCAAAGGGATGAGGTAACTCTTTCGATGGATGTATTTTGTCTTTTGGAATTGCATCTTCATAACCTAGACGAGCGGTCGTGAGCGGCAAGCCTCTTTATACAGAACCATGGCTGAGGTGACGGCTGCGTGATATGGCTCACAGCTGAGCGGTATCTAGGTTTGGAATGGCGCGCCCGGCAGGACTCGAACCTGCAACCCCCGGCTTAGAAGGCCGGTGCTCTATCCAGTTGAGCTACAAGCGCTCGCCGTTGGGCGGGAGTAGCACGCCTTACGCCGGAAGGGAACCCCCTAAGGATGCAAGCGCGCGGGCAACCTTGACGGCATCACTACAAACTGCGGGGTTATGTATTCGGACAATGTCTGCCCCAAACTCAATGCCGAGGGCGATGACGGCGGCGGTGGCGATGTCGCGCTCATGTGCTTCTTTTCCGGTAAGCTCACCTAAAAACCGTTTTCGACTTGGACCGTAAAGCACCGGTGTGCCGAGCGCGTGAAAGCGGTGCAGTTGACGGGTAAGGACAAGATTATGCTCGAGGGTTTTACCAAAGCCGATACCCGGGTCGACGATGAGTTTATCGGGAGCCAGGCCCGCACGCTGTGCGCGTTCCATACTTTGCCTGAGACTCTCAGCGATGTCTGTGCAAATGTCGTCGTAGGTTATCTCGCCTTGTTGCATTGTTTTGGGAGAGCCCCGCATATGCATCACGATGGTGGGGCATTGAGCTTCAGCGACGACAGTCGGCATTTGGGGGTCGCGAAGACCTGATACATCATTGACGATGTCGGCACCCTCAGCGAGTGCGCGGCGAGCGATCTCGGCCTTTTGTGTATCGATGCTAACCAGCACTGCGGGGTATCTCGAGGCAATCGCGAGGGGGTTTTTAACCCTATGCCACTCGTCCTCAAGCGTGACCGGCTCGGAGCCGGGCCGCGTTGATTCACCACCGACATCAATGATGTCGGTGTCGTGCTCGATAAAGTAATCGCACTGCCTTTTGATCGCGTCAGTTGTTTGGAATTGTCCGCCGTCCGAAAACGAGTCAGGGGTGACATTGAGGACGCTCATCACAAGCGGGAAGCGCTCGTGCGAGATGCCAAGACTTGTCTGTGTGCGGGTCTTTCGCTCCGAAAAGCTTAAGCGAGATGCCATTCTCTCAGTTTACGCCCCAGCGTCCGCGAGGGGACCTAGGAGGTCTTTCGGGCCGTTGTTATCCCGCTCTTCCTTCTGACGGCGTTTCTCTTCAAGGTCTTCGCGCGTCTGCATCCGGACCTTCGGTGGTTCACGGGTGAGTTCTTCACCGCGCATCAGTTTATCGACGTCCTCGCCATCGAGGGTCTCGTATTCGATCAGCGCTTCAGCGATGCGAATCAGAGCATCTTTGTTGTCCTCGATAAGTTGGGTTGCGCGCTTATATTGCGCATCCATGATGTCTTTGACTTCGTTGTCGATCGACACCGCGGTTTCTTCGGAGTACTCCTGAGACCGATTGATATCCCGGCCGAGGAAAATATTTCCCTCTTTCTGGCCGAAAGTCATCGCGCCGAGCGAGCTCATGCCCCATTCGCAGACCATTTTACGCGCCATATCTGTCGCACGGTCTAGGTCATTCCCAGCTCCCGTCGTGATTTCATCAAACATGATGTCTTCTGCGATACGTCCGCCGAAAAGCACCGCGATTTGGTCGATCGCGTAGCGCTTCGTGACGTTCAAGCGGTCTTCCTCAGGTAGCATTTGGGTGAGGCCTAGCGCGCGTCCCCGAGGGATAATCGTGACTTTGTGAACCGGGTCGGCGTGCTCTACCAGCTCGGCAACCAAGGTGTGGCCTGCTTCGTGGTAGGCCGTGTTTTTGATCTCAGCTTTGCTCAGAACCATGCTCTTTCGCTCGGCACCCATCATCACCTTATCTTTGGCCAAGTCCAGGTCTTCACCCGCAACTCGGTTCTTATTCGCCTTTGCGGCGATGAGGGCCGCTTCGTTGACGAGGTTCGCCAAGTCAGCGCCAGAGAAACCAGGGGTCCCGCGTGCGAGAAGTTCCAGGTTCACACGCTCATCAAGAGGCACCTTGCGCGTGTGCACTTTCAGGATAGTGGCTCGCCCTGCGAGGTCTGGCTTAGGCACCATGACCCGACGGTCGAATCGACCTGGACGAAGAAGGGCGGGGTCGAGGACATCTGGTCGGTTTGTGGCAGCGACAAGGATGACGCCATCGTTCGATTCAAATCCGTCCATCTCGACAAGAAGCTGGTTCAGCGTCTGCTCGCGCTCGTCGTGTCCACCGCCGAGACCAGCCCCGCGATGCCGACCAACAGCGTCGATCTCATCGATAAAGACGATGCACGGCGCGTGCTTTTTACTCTGTTCGAAGAGGTCACGCACGCGAGATGCACCAACGCCAACAAACATCTCGACGAAGTCAGAACCGCTGATTGAAAAGAAGGGGACACCTGCTTCGCCCGCGACGCCACGTGCCAGTAGGGTCTTACCGGTTCCCGGAGAGCCCATCAGGAGAACGCCCTTCGGGATTTTACCGCCGAGACGGGTGAACTTTTTCGGGTCTTTGAGGAACTCGACAATTTCACGGAGTTCTTCTTTGGCTTCATCGACGCCTGCTACGTCTTTGAAGGTCACTTTCGGACCGCCCTCGGAGTTGAGCTTCGCGCGCGATTTGCCAAAACTCATGGCTTTACCGGAGCCGCTCTGCATGTTGCGCACGATAAAGAGGGCAACAACCACGATCAGCATCAGTGGCAACCAGGTGAAGAGCGTCTGCCAAATGCCGGTATTGTTATCGATCGTGATCTTAAAACGGACTCCCTGGTCCTGAAGTTGCTTGAGAATATCATCGGTCAAGACACCGGATGATCGGAAGCGTGTTCCCTCAGCAGTCCAAGTGTAGTCGGTATTATTCCTAATCTCGACTTCAACGTCCTTAAGCTTTCCTTCCTTCACTTGAATGAGGAAGTCGGAAAAGGTCACATCGGTAACCGCGTTGTTGCTGGTCGTAACGATGCTGTAGCCGAGGAGAAGCAGGATGAAGAGCAGAGCTCCCATAACCAAGCTTTTTTGAGATTGCTTCACGTGAACCACCTTCTAAAAGGGCTAAATGTCCGGCAGGTCAGACGCGTAGGGTGGCCAGGGCACCCTTCCGATCAGTTCCAGTCGGATCACTTCAGTTGTTGTGTTTGATATGGGGGCGTAATCAGAGCGACGCAACCCTACCACCCACAAGATCTTTCCATTGCACTCGATGATTGGCCAATGCAACCTCAAAGGTGCCGGAATCTTACGGTCGATAAAGAGTTTTTTTAGTTTTTGACTTCCGCTGAGGCCGAAGGGCTGAAATCGGTCGCCAGGATTGAAGCCCCGGACCTTAATCGGGTGTTCGATCTCGGCGGCGTCGAAGTAAGTCACTGTATTCCCATCGGAATATTCTTTGAGTGATGATTGCCCGATAACGTCGAGACGAAGCTGGGCATGCTGCCATTCGGGAACGTCAACCGGTGCACCGGCGGAGAGGGTGGCGGACTTGAGGCTCTCTTCACTGGTGACCCACCAAAACCCACAGGTCGATTCCAGAACTTTGCCCCCAACGGATATTTTTGTCGGGGTTTGAACCTGTAGAAGTTGCTCAACCGTCTCGAAGTCGGGTGCCATGCCCGCTTCCTTTAGCCATTTTCGAACAATTCTTCGACCGAGAACTGGCTCAATATCGGCGACCTGAGTCGATAGGCTGTCGAGCGGCCCACGCAACTTCGCCCATCGAGCCGTCGCTTCCTGGTCGAGATAAGCGCTTTCATCGCTCATTAACTGGGAAAAACGTTGAGCGTGGGTCTCGACCCTTGGAAAGAAAGAACGAAGAGTGGGTAGAACATCCATTCGGATGCGAGAGCGCGCGCGCTCACTCGACTGGTTTGACGGGTCCATCGCGTAGGCGATGTCATGGCGTTTTGAATAGTGGATGGTGTCGTTTCGCGTGATGTCTAGTAGTGGCCGCATGATATAGCCGTTTACTTCGGGAATGCCGCCGATGCCTTCAGGTCCGGTACCTCGGGCCAGGCGCATAAGGATCGTCTCTAGTTGGTCGGTGGCGGTGTGTCCGACCAAGATTGCATCGGCTTCGAACTCTCTTCTGGCGCTCTCGAGGCCTTCATAGCGAGCGTTGCGAGCTTGCTCGAGTAGATTTCCGTGCTTCGAGACATGAACGTCGAGTGGTTTGAAGGGGAGGTCTAAGCTCTTGGCGAGGGCTTCTGCTTGTCCGAGCTCGTCGCGCGCTTCCAATCGCAGCCCGTGGTCAATCCCGACGGCTAGGATTGCAGAGATCCCGTTCTTTTCCCGTAAACTGGCGACTAAGTGCAGGAGGGCCTGCGAATCAGGACCCCCGCTGGTGGCTACGATGACCCTAGCGTGTCGGGGTAAAATTCGATAGAGCACCTTAGATACGATCGATGCGATATCCCTCATGGAGAGATTGTACGTCTTGGACGACGGAAGTCCAAACGGAGTCGTCAGCTCCGCGATCGTGGGATAACCTTAGGTATTTGAAGGTTTTCACTTGAAAATCTTCTCACCGTAAGGCATGACGCGCATCCTCAGTTAAGGAGAGTTAGCAAGATGGCAGTTCCAAAGAAGCGTAAGTCTCATTCACGCACCCGCATGCAACGTTCGCACCTCGCCCTCAAAGCACCTGGTTTCGTGACCTGCCCACAGTGTCGTGAACCAATGCGTATGCACCACGTATGTGGTAGCTGCGGATTCTACCGTAGCCGCGAAGTTCTTCAGACCGAAGCATAAGCGCAAAGTGTCGCGTTTTACGCGATAAAGTGTAGCACGAGAGAGACGTAAATCGATGAGGCTGCCCCCGGGCGGCCTTTTTGCGTTGGCCTGTTCTTTGAAAGAGCGGGGCGATGATACCTTCAGCACGTTCTCTTCGGCTTTGGCCTCAATTCGACTCCATTCTTCCGCAAGATATCAATCCACGCTTATCCACGGTCAAGCCTCCGATTCGTGACTTGTTTGTTCGAGGGTCACTTGAGCCAGGACTGCGGAGAGCGCGTGTTGGCATCATCGGCTCCAGGTCGGCCTCCGGTATTGCGGCAACCTGGGCGGAGGACACTGCGGCGCAGCTTGTCAGGGCAGGCTGGGTCGTTGTGTCGGGCGGAGCGCGCGGTATCGATGCGGCGGCCCATCGTGGGGCATTGAAGGCAGCTGGGCTGACTTGGTGGGTATCAGGCACAGCGGTCGACAAAGTGTATCCCGCAGAGCATCGAGCGCTCTTGCGCAGGATACTGGCGGCCAACGGGGCCCTGATTTCTGAGGTTCCACCCGGGGGAAACACCGGACGACACGTGTTTCGGCTTCGTAATCGGATCATCGCCGGGTTGGTGGATGCACTTATCGTCGTCGCTGCGGATGAGCGGTCTGGCTCGCTCTCGACGGCTGACTACGCGCTGGAACAGGGGACGCCGGTGTTTGTTCCAGAGATTGGTCATATTCCAGAGACCGCGGGGATCCACCGCTTGAGGTCCCGTCCCGAGATTGGGTCCCTTTCTCTAGAAAATCTGTTTACAGAGTTGTCAAAAAGCAGGGGGAATTGTATCGGGCGCCCAGGTCTTAGGGGCAAATGTTCGTCGGAAACGTCGGCGAATCAACACATAGGAGTCTGCCGTGAGCATGAAGAGAGTACATGTTGTAGGGACGGGAACCATCGGTGAACCATTGATCGGCTTGCTGGCGATGCACAAAGAAGCCTTTGGCATCGACGAAGTCACTTTCCACAAAAATAGCGCACGGATCGAAGATCGGCCAAAGCTGAATCAGATGATCGCAAAAGGCGCGCGACTTGCCGTAACAGATGGCAAGCAAGGGGAGTTCAAAGAACTGGGTCACGAAGTTGCGTACGAGTCCGAGGAAGCGATTCGTCAGGCTGACGTCGTCATCGACTGTACACCAAGTGGTGTCGGTATCGATAACAAGAACAAGTTTTATCAAAAGTACTCTGACCGCGTGAAGGGCTTCATGGCTCAAGGCTCTGAGTTCGGCTTCGGAAAGATGTACGCTCGCGGCATCAATGATGAGGCGCTAAACCCAGACAACGACCAGTTCCTTCATATCGTTAGCTGCAATACGCACAACATCGCGGCTCTCCTAAAGACAGTTGGCACCAAGAACGGCGAGATGCAGATCGAAAATGGTCGATTCCTCTGCCTACGTCGTGCCAACGATATTTCGCAAGATGGGTCGTTTGTACCGGCACCTCAGGCAGGAAAGCATAGCGATGCGCGATTTGGGACGCACCATGCACGCGACGCACATCATATCTTCGAAACTTTGGACAAAGATCTGAATCTTTTTTCAAGCGCGATCAAATTGAACACCCAGTACATGCACTCGCTGCACTTCTCGATTACCGCTGGATTTGACACCACTGTTGAAGAGGTAAAAGAGAAGCTCCGCGCGAATCCACGTGTCGCGATGACTCTTAAGAACAGCGCTAACACCGTGTTTTCATTCGGTCGGGAGCACGGACATTATGGCCGGATCCTGAGCCAGACCGTAATCTGCGAGAAGACTCTCGCTGTTCGGGATAACCGCGAAATCATCGGTTTCTGCTTCACGCCTCAGGATGGAAATTCACTTTTGTCATCTATCGCGGCAACTTTATGGTACCTCGATCGCGAAACCATGGATAAAAGGATTGACGTTTTGCGTCCTTTCCTATTTCAAGAGGTCTGAAAATTCCGGTCGGAAAGGGCGGATAGCTCAGTTGGTAGAGCGCCTGCCTTACAAGCAGGATGTCGGGGGTTCAAGTCCCTCTTCGCCCACCACCTTTCCCCACACATTCTCCCGCTTGCTGCCATCCCAACTTTTGTGGTTTCCTCTCACTTAGCAGAGAACCGTTGGGGGATGGATTGTGACACAAGTTCTTATCGTCGATGATAGTTTAATCTCACGCATGTTTATGCGTAAGGCCGTCGGGAAGCGTCTACCCGATGCTACCGTGACCGAAGCGGCAAATGGTCACGACGCATTGACGTCGATTGAAGGCAAGGTCATTGAGATCGCTTTGCTCGATCTGAACATGCCGGGTGGAATCAACGGGCTCGCGCTCGCCAAGATGCACAAAGACAAGAGGACCGACAACAAGATCGCATTGGTGACGGCGAATGTGCAGTCAGCGGTGAAGGAGAAGGCGAGCCAGATTGGTGTAGAATTTATCGCTAAACCCATCACTGAAGAAAAGATTGGCGAATTCATCGACAAGTGCTTGGGGTCGTAATTTGGATCTTTCACCTCTACAGAGAGACGCTATCACCGAGCTTCTAAACATCGGTGTGGGGCGTGCTGCCGC